>JAWWBV010000356.1:0-3432 GCA_033720795.1 Halomonas sp.
CGACCTGATCCGGCTGTTCGATGCGCCGCGCTTCTTCTCCCTCGATACCGCGCTGCGCCACTACCTGGACTTCCTGCTCCAGGAGCTGGACCTGCTGGCCCCCGAGGGCCACCTGGATCCCCTGCATGGCGAACGGCTGGCCGGCACCCTGCTCGGCTCCCTGCATGCGCGGCTGGCCGACGAGCCGGCCACGACCGCCCGCCGCCTCGACCTGGCGGCCCTCGATCGCTTCATCGACCACCACCTAGGCGAGCGGCTGCGCGTCGCCGACCTGGCCGCCCAGGCCTGCCTGAGCGAGGCGCACTTCAGCGAACGCTTCCGCCAGGCCACGGGGATCTCGCCGTGGCAGTACGTGATGCGCCGTCGGCTGGAGAGCGCCCGACGCCTGGTGCAGCAGAGCCGGCTGCCGCTCTCCGAGATCGCCGCGCGCACGGGCTTCACCAGCCAGAGCACCCTGTCGCGGGCCTGCCGGCAGGCCTTCGGGCGGCCACCGAGCCAGCTGCGTCGCGACGCCGGGGGCCAGGTTGGCCTCGCCGACCGCCTCCTCGGGACGGCGTGCAACGGCCCAGACTCTTAGACGAAAGTAGAAAATTCAACCGTTTCACGGCCAAAAACCGTGAAACCGTTAAATACTACCGGGAATTCGCCAAGCAGGACGGCACGCGCGCTCCTACCCTCAACGCATCTACCCGCGCCCGCCTGCGACACCCCGCGGCGGCCGGGCATCGCCCTCTGACGACGGCTAACACTCTGGGGAGTTAGATGCTAAACGCCAACACCATGCTGGCCGGCGAGACCTGGCAGCAGGATCTCGACACCCTCTTTGCCCGTATCAGCGATCACTATGCGATCGACGAGGAAGCCTTCGTGGGCGAACTGGTCGACCTGCTGTCCGCCGACGAGGCCGATTTCCAGCGCACCGCCCGTCAGGCGGCCGAGCTGGTGCGGGAAGTGCGCGAGATGGATACCGCCGTCGATTCCATCGACGAGCTGCTGCAGCAGTACAGCCTGGACACCCACGAGGGACTGATGCTGATGTGCCTGGCCGAGGCGATGCTGCGCATCCCCGACAAGGCCACCGCCGATGCCCTGATCGAGGACAAGCTGGGCCCGTCGGACTGGAAGTCGTACCTGGGCCAGAGCGAATCCTGGTTCGTCAACGCCTCGACCTGGGGCCTGCTGATGACCGGCCGCGTCATCAACCTGGACAAGCCGAAGGACGGAAAGCCCGCCCACTTCATCAACAAGCTCGTCAACCGCATGGGCGAGCCGGTGATCCGCCGCGCCATGGTCGAGGCGATGAAGATCATGGGCAAGCAGTTCGTGCTGGGCCGCGACATCGAGGAGGCGCTCAAGCGCTCCAAGCCGCTGTTCGACAAGGGCTACACCTACTCCTACGACATGCTCGGCGAGGCCGCCCGCACCCGGGCCGACGCCAGGCGCTATTTCGAGTCCTACGCCGCGGCCATCGAGAGCGTCGGCAAGACCAGCAAGGCCCTCTCGGCCAGCACGCCCGCGCCGTCGATCTCCATCAAGCTCTCGGCCCTGCATCCCCGCTACGAGTTCGGCCGCCGCGAGCAGGTCCTCGAGGAGCTGGTCGCCACGGTCCGCGAGCTGGCCGCCATGGCCCGCGAGCGCGACGTCGCCATGACCATCGACGCCGAGGAGGTCGATCGCCTGGAGCTGTCGCTGGAGGTCTTCCGCGCGGTCTACGAGAGCGACACCTGCCGCGGCTGGGGGCACTTCGGCCTGGTCGTGCAGGCCTACGCCAAGCGCGCCCTGCCGGTGCTGCACTACCTCAACCGCCTGGCCGATCGCCAGGGCGACGAGATCCCCATGCGCCTGGTCAAGGGCGCCTACTGGGACACCGAGATCAAGGAGTCCCAGCAGATCGGCGCCGACGGCTACCCGGTCTTCACCCGCAAGGCCAATACCGACGTCGCCTACCTGGCGTGCGTGACCTTCCTGCTCTCGGACAACACCCGCGGGCGCATCTTCCCGCAGTTCGCGACCCACAACGCGCACACCATCAGCACCATCCTCGAGCTCGCCAACGAGGCCAGGCGCCCCTTCGAGTTCCAGCGCCTGCACGGCATGGGCGAGGCGCTCTACGACGCCGCCCTCAAGCGCGCGCCGAAGGGCACCTACTGCCGCATCTATGCGCCGGTGGGTGCCCACAAGGAGCTGCTGCCCTACCTGGTGCGCCGGCTGCTCGAGAACGGCGCCAACTCGTCCTTCGTGCACCAGCTGGTCGACCCGCGGGTGCCGGTGGAGTCGCTGTGCGTGCATCCGGTCGAGACGCTCAAGCAGTACCGGACCTATGCCAATCACCGGATCCCGCTGCCCAAGGACATCTACGGCCCGGCGCGGCGCAACTCCCGTGGCGTCAACCTGAACATCAACAGCCAGTACCGGCCGCTGATGGACGAGATGGCGACCTTCATGGAGAAGGAGTACCACGCGCGGCCGCTGCTGGCCTTCGACGTCGCCGAGGACGCCAGCGCCCGCCACGACGTGCTCTGTCCCTTCGACCGCCGGGTCCGGGTCGGCAGCGTGCAGTGGACCTCCAGCGACCAGGCCGCCAGGGCCGTGGACGCCGCCTGGGCGGCCTTCCCGCGCTGGGACGCCACGCCGGTGGCCGAGCGCGCCGCCATCGTCAGCCGCCTGGGCGACCTGATGGAGGAGAACCTCGCCGAGCTGATGACGCTCTGCTCCCGCGAGGGCGGCAAGCTGCTGACCGACGGGGTCGACGAGATCCGCGAGGCGGTGGACTTCTGCCGCTACTATGCGGTGCGCGCCCAGGAGCTGTTCGGCAGCACGACCCGCCTGCCGGGGCCCACCGGCGAGTCCAACGAGCTGATGATGGGCGGCAAGGGCGTGTTCGCGGCGATCAGCCCCTGGAATTTCCCGGTGGCGATCTTCTGCGGCCAGGTGGTGGCCACCGCGGTGGCCGGCAACACCGTGCTGGCCAAGCCAGCCGAACAGACCTCGATCGTCGCCCACCGCGTCGTCGAGCTGCTCCATGAAGCCGGCATGCCGCGGGACGTGGTCCAGCTGCTGCCCGGCGACGGCCCCACCGTGGGCAGCGTGCTGACCAGCGACCCGCGCATCACCGGCGTGGTGTTCACCGGCGGCACCGATACCGCCCAGATCATCAACCGTGCCCTGGCCGGTCGCAAGAACGCCCCCCTGCCGACCCTGGTGGCCGAGACCGGTGGCATGAACGCCATGATCGTCGATTCCACCGCCCTGCCCGAGCAGGTGGTGGCCGATGTCATCCAGTCGGCCTTCCAGAGTGCCGGCCAGCGCTGCTCCGCCCTGCGTGTGCTCTACCTCCAGGACGACGTGGCGGACCGGGTCATCGAGATCCTCGAGGGGGCCATGGCGGAGCTGCATGTCGGCGATCCCCGCGAACTCGGCACCGATGTGGGC
>JAWWBV010000357.1:0-3429 GCA_033720795.1 Halomonas sp.
CCGGCGGAGCGCGAACGGCTGCTGCTGCCGCCGGGGATGTTCAGCGTTTCTGGCGCTGCTTCTGCAGGCGATACAGCTCCCGGATCAGCGACCGACAGCCCTTCCAGCACTCCTCGATGACCGGCTCGAGCGGCTCCGGCAGGGGGTGGGTGAAGAGCGTGGAGAGGGCCTGCATCAGTACCCGCTCCTGTTCGAGCAGCTCGCCGATGACCACCAGGCTCTCGTTGCCGACGAAGCTCTTCAGGCGGCTCCACAGCCACATGTAGTCGTCGCGCTCGACATCGGCGTCGCGGGGCAGCAGGTTGAGGTGCTTGCGCGACAGCTCCTGCAGCTTCTGCATCGATCGGCTGCGCGCCTCGTAGTGGGGCTTCAGGCTATCGCGCAGCGCCGGGTGCAGGCGCTCGAGATTGTCCTGGAAATAATCGATGCTGTCGGCCATCGCCTCGAGGGCACTGTCCATCGCCACCTGGCGATTGTCGAGAAACATGAGCGGTCACCTCCTCCGGTGACGCAGATTGTGGGGCTGTCGTCGTGCATTTGCCACCCCCGCGGATCAATAAATCGCGGGTTCGCCGTTAGTCTTTGGATGCAGACCATCTCCTTCGCCTCTCATCCCCTGGTCCTCGGTCCTCGGTCCTCGGTGCTTGGCTCTTAACCCTTGGGGCGCGGCGGCACCTTGCGGCGCGGGGCGGCGTTGCGCTCGAGGTGCTCGATGATCAGCCCGGCGATGTCCTTGCCGGTGGCCTTCTCGATGCCCTGCAGCCCGGGGGAGGAGTTGACCTCCATGATCACCGGACCGTGGTTGGAGCGCAGCAGGTCGACGCCGGCCACCCTGAGCCCCATCGCCTTGGCCGCACGGATGGCCGTGGAGCGCTCTTCCGGGGTGATGCGGATGGTGCTGGCGCTGCCGCCGCGGTGCAGGTTGGAACGAAACTCCCCCTCGGCGGCCTGGCGCTTCATCGAGGCCACCACCTTGTCGCCGATCACGAAACAGCGGATATCGGCGCCCTTCGCCTCCTTGATGTACTCCTGCACCATGATGTTGGCCTTCATGCCCATGAAGGCCTGGATCACGCTCTCGGCGGCCTGGTTGGTCTCGGCCAGCACCACGCCGATGCCCTGGGTACCCTCCAGCAGCTTGATGACCAGGGGGGCGTTCCTGACCATGGTGATCAGGTCGGGGATGTCGTCCGGGGAGTGGGCGAAGCCGGTGATCGGCAGCCCCAGGCCCTTGCGCGACAGCAGCTGCAGCGAGCGCAGCTTGTCCCGGGAGCGCGTGATGGAGACGTTGTCGTTGAGCACGTAGGTGCCCATCATCTCGAACTGGCGCAGCACCGCGCAGCCGTAGAAGGTGACCGAGGAGCCGATGCGCGGGATCACCGCATCGAACGGCTCGAGCTCCTCGCCCTTGTAGTGGATCGAGGGGTGGTGCGAGGCGATGCTCATGTAGCAGCGCAGGGTGTCGACCACGCGCGCACTGTGGCCGCGCTGCTCGGCGGCCTCGATCAGGCGCCGCGTGGAGTAGAGGTTACGATTGCGGGACAGCAGCGCGATATGCATTCAGCGGGACTCCGGATCGGGACGAGGCGGTGTAGGGCGTGGGCGCTGGAGAACGGGGCTCAGGGCTCGCCGTGGAGGAAGGCGACGCCGGGGGCGACCAGCAGGCGACGCAGCGCGCGTCGCCCCAGCAGCATGGGGTGGCGCATGTCGCGGCGGTCGGTCAGGCTGAGCTCTACCGGGAAGGCGAGGCTGCCCAGCTGCATGGTCGTGCGGATCACGTAGCGCCATTCGGCCTGGCCGTTGGAACTGGTCACCCGGCGCCGATCGTGCAGGTGCATGCGATGTACGTGGGCCGGCGTGCCGGGGCCGCCGCTGCGCGTGGTGAAACCGACCCAGAGATGGCCATCCTCTTCGTAGGACTCGATGTCCTCGGCGTGCAGCGCCGAGGTGCGGGCGCCGGTGTCGGCCTTGGCGCACAGCGTCAGGTGCAGCTCCGGCAGGGTCACCATCTCGCGGCGACCGATTACCGCCTTGGGCGTATAGGGCAGTTCTTTCATCGTCTCGCTCCCAGGTCTCTGCGCTCAGCGTGTCAGGTCTGCCAGGCGCCGGCCAATGGCGGACTCCGCCTCGGCCTCGCGCAGCGTCATCAGCAGCGGCAGACGCAGCCGCGGGATCAGGGCCAGGTCGCGGGCCACCGCCATGAAGTCGGTGCCGGGCGCCTCGGCCAGGCGCGTGAGGAAGCGGGGCAGGCGCTCGGCATCCTCCAGGTGCTGCCAGCCGCGGGCGGCCATGGCCGCCAGCAGGTCCGGTCCGCAGGCATCCGGATCCTCGAGCAGGGCATCGAACCAGGCGCCGGCCTGCTCCGTCGAGGCGCCGCCCACGGCACGCACGCAGGCGCAGAAGGTCTCGATATCGCCGCGGGCGCCTTCGGCCTCGCCCCGCCGACGCAGCGCCCGGGCGAGCTCGTCGTCGATGGCCACGTGCTCCAGGCAGTAGCATAGCGAGGTCAATACTTCCCCGGGCAGGGCATCGAGGCGGGCGGCAACGGCCTGGCTCGTGGTGGCATCCAGGCGCACCGCCACATCGGCCAGCCCCTGCAGCCCCAGGGCGCGCCAGTCGATCGCCTGCTGCCCGGTCAGGTAGGCCTCGGCGGGCTCCAGGTGCTCGCTGGCCGGCAGTCCGGCATCCCGGCTGGCCCGTGCGTGCAGCATGGCCCGGAAGGTCAGCGAGGGCGTGAAGGCCAGCGGGTTGTCCTTCATCAGGTTGTCGATCCGCTCGCCTTCCTCGCGGCCCAGGCCCTGCACGCTACGGCCCAGGGTCTCCAGCAGGCGTTGCACGAAGGCGTCGCGGGGCGCCGGGTCGAGATGGCCCTGCTCGTCCAGCGGCAGGGCCAAAAACCAGATCAGCGGGTCGTCCATCTCGCCCAGGCGGAAGACCATGGCCAGGCGTGCGCTGCCCTGCCACGGCGCCGGCCAGGCCAGCTCACCGGCCTCGAAGGCGGCCAGGGTGTCGAGCGAGCAGGGCTCGACGCGACGTCCCAGGTGATAGAGCCGCACCTCGGCACCGCTGCGCTGGAAGAAATCGTGAAGGCTGTTGATCGCTTGCATGCTGTCTCCGGGTCACGAACCGTGCACTCTACCGCGGTGCCGGGGTGCTGTCAGCCATCCGGGGCGTCGCATCGCCTGCGTCACGCTGGTCATTTACTGATCAGTCGACGTCAGGGCGCATGAGGCCTGGCCAGGAGACACCTTTCCAGTGTTTATCCACAGGGCCGTTCAGGATATCTGTGTATTGTGCACAAGGCCGATACGGTCGCCTCACGAACGGTGGACAACCCGCCGGGGTGGCCAGTGACGGGGGCGAGCGGGGATAATGGCGGCAAACGTACCGGAGAGAGTGACCATGACCGTTCACGACGAACTCGCTACC
>JAWWBV010000358.1:0-3418 GCA_033720795.1 Halomonas sp.
CTCGCGCCACGGGGCGATCACCTTGACGCCCGGCTTCAGCGCGTAGGCGCCGAGCTCGAAGCGCACCTGGTCGTTGCCCTTGCCGGTGGCGCCATGGGAGATGGCGTCGGCGCCGGTCTGGTTGGCGATCTCGATCAGGCGACGGGCGATCAGCGGGCGCGCGATGGAAGTACCGAGCAGGTACTCGCCCTCGTAGATGGTGTTGGCGCGGAACATCGGATAGACGTAGTCACGCACGAACTCCTCGCGCAGGTCCTCGATGTAGATCTCCTTGACGCCCAGGGCCTGGGCCTTGGCGCGCGCGGGCTCGACTTCCTCGCCCTGGCCGATGTCCGCGGTGAAGGTCACGACCTCACAGTCATAGGTTTCCTGCAACCACTTGACGATGACGGACGTGTCCAGGCCGCCGGAATAGGCGAGCACGACCTTCTTGACATCGGACATGCTGAGGCTCCTTTAGGCTAACGATCATGAAAGGAGAGGATTATAGCGCGACGAGCCGCCAGCGAACACCGGCGACGGGACGCGCTGCGGCCAAGCTGGTAGACTGCCGCGGTCTAGAGATACGATGCCCCAGACAAGGAGAGGTGCATGAGCGAGGCGATGGCCCGCGAACTCATGGCGCAGCGGTTCCGCAGCTTCCTGCCCGTGGTGGTGGACCTGGAGACCGGCGGCTTCAACGCGCAAGGCGACGCGATCCTGGAGATCGCCGCGGTAACCCTGACCATGGACCCGGACGGCAACCTGCTGCCCGACGCCACCTATGCCTACCATGTCACGCCCTTCGCCGGGGCCAACGTGGAACAGTCGGCGCTGGACTTCACCGGCATCCGCCTCGACGACCCGCTGCGCCAGCAGGTCGCGGTCAGCGAGGCCGAGGCGCTGGGCGAGATCTTCCGCCCGGTGCGCAAGGCCATCAAGTCCCACGGCTGCACCCGCGCCGTGCTGGTCGGGCACAACGCGGCCTTCGACCACGGCTTCCTGAACGCCGCCGTGGCGCGCTGCGGCATCAAGCGCAACCCCTTCCACCCCTTCTCGAGCTTCGATACCGCCTCGCTCGCCGGCCTGGTCTACGGCCAGACCGTGCTGGCCCGGGCCTGCCGCGCCGCCGGCATCGAGTTCGACAACAGCGCCGCCCACTCGGCCCGCTACGACACCGAGCGCACCGCCGAGCTGTTCTGCGCCATGGTCAATCGCTACAAGGACCTGGGGGGCTGGGACCTGGCCCAGCGCGAGCAGGGCCTGGAAGAGGCCTGACGCCCGCCCCCGACCCTGCCCGGTGTTGCTCGGGTCCGAATACGAAAACCCCCGCCGGCGTACCGACGGGGGTTTTACATGGCTGCTAAAGGCGTCGCCGGCCCTCAGGCCTGGGCGTCGCCCTCGCCTTCCTGGGCACGCGCGGCCGCGGCCTTGATCAGCGTCTCCAGTTCGCCGGACTGGTGCATCTCGGCGACGATGTCGCAGCCGCCGACCAGCTCGCCCTCGACCCACAGCTGCGGGAAGGTCGGCCAGTTGGCGATCTTGGGCAGCTCGGCGCGGATGTCCGGGTTGTCCAGCACGTTGACGAAGGCGAAACGCTCGCCGCAGGCCATCAGGGCCTGGACGGTCTGGGCGGAGAACCCGCACTGGGGCAGCTGGGGGGTGCCCTTCATGTAGATCAGGATGGGGTTCTCGCCGATCTGGCGCTGAATGTTCTCGACGGTGGTGCTCATGACGTCTCCCTTACTCGTTTGCTGGACTCGCCTGCCGGGAACCCGGTGGAATTCGGGTAATACCCGAGCGTGCGGGTCGGCCTTGTGGATAGGGCCATTCTACTGATGCCGGGCGCGTTGCGCATCCCCCGTGGGCTGGCTAGGATGGTCGTTTTTCCCCGTGGAGCGACCCCATGGCCATCCGCCATTTCCTCACCCTGCTCGATCTCAGTCCTGACGAGCTGCGCTACCTGATCCAGCGCGCCATCTCGATCAAGAACGGCCTGAAGACCCACGGGCCCACCTACACCCCGTTCGCCAACCGCACCCTGGCGATGATCTTCGAGAAGTCCTCGACGCGCACCCGGGTCTCCTTCGAGACCGCCATGGCGCAGTTCGGCGGCCATGCGCTCTTCCTGTCGCCCCGCGATACCCAGCTCGGCCGCGGCGAGCCGATCGGCGACACCGCCCGGGTGCTCTCGGAGATGGTCGACGCGGTGATGATCCGCACCTTCTCCCACCAGGGCCTGGAGGAGTTCGCCTCGGCCAGCGCGGTCCCGGTGATCAACGCTCTGACCGACGACTACCACCCCTGCCAGCTGCTCGCCGACGTGATGACCTGGACCGAGCTGCGCGGCAGCGTCAAGGATCGCACCGCGGTATGGATCGGTGACGGCAACAACATGTGCCACTCCTGGATCAATGCCGCGCGCCAGTTCGACTTCCGGCTGCGCATCTGCTGCCCCGAGGGCTACGAGCCACGCCAGGACATCCTCGACGCCGCCGGCGACCGAGTGAGCATCGTGCGCGACCCGCGGGACGCCGTCGCCGAGGCCGACCTGGTCACCACCGACGTCTGGGCCTCCATGGGCCAGGAAGAGGAGCAGGCCAAGCGCGAGGCGGACTTCGCCGACCTGCAGGTCACCGAGGCGCTGCTCGATCGCGCCCGGGAGGACGCGCTCTTCCTGCACTGCCTGCCCGCCCACCGGGGCGAGGAGATCAGCGAGACCCTGCTCGACGACCCCCGCGCCGCGGTCTGGCAGGAGGCGGGCAATCGCCTGCACGCCCAGAAGGCGCTGATCGAGTTCCTGCTGCTGGGACGCGTGGAAAGCTGAGGGCGGCGCGACGAGGGTCGTCTTATACCTTGGTATGACATCGACCTTCGTCGCATGTATAATGCGCCGCAGCAATCCCGTTCAGGAGATGCGGCAGCATGAACCATTCAACGCCCAGCCACAGCGGCATGCAGCGCAGCCTGCGCCAGTGCCTCTCCCACATGGCCACCATGCTCTACCGCCACGGCCACGTGCTCGAGACGGTCACCGTCAACCATCGCGGCCTCGACCGCCAGGCCCTGAAGGCCCTGGGAGCGGCCTCGAGCGACTGGCCCCAATGCCAGCAGATCCTCGAGAACAGCCAGGCCGCCACCTGGAACGACCAGCAGCGCCTGGTGCTGACCGGCCTCGGCCGCGAACTGCTGTTCGACATGTTCGGCGAAGGTGCCGCCGACTGCGCCTGAGGCCTGCCCCGCGGCCACGCCCGGCTCGAGCCTGCCGCGCAGACAGTGAAAGAAGACGATGCCCGGGCGCGCCCTCGATTGCGCGCCCGGGCATTTTTGGTTACGTTGTGACGACTTGTCGGGGAGCCCCGGTACGCTCATGGAGACGTGCACGGGGGCTGAGATCGGTACGGCCGAACCCGTTGAACCTGATCAGGTTGATGCCTGC
>JAWWBV010000359.1:0-3400 GCA_033720795.1 Halomonas sp.
AGCGGATAGAGGCCCCGGCGGGCGCTGCATTCGACCCCCGCAGGCTTGTGGAGCATCACGTAGCGCAGGCCGACCAGCGCCAGCGGCTCGCCGTTCCAGGTGACCCGGCGGTTCGCGTCGACCTGGGTGGCGGGGTTCTTGACCACCTCGCCATCCACCCGCACCTCCTCGCGGTGCAGCGCCTTCTTGGCCAGGCTGCGGGTCAGGTCGGTGGTCTCGCTGAGAAAACGGTCCAGACGCATCAGAACCCCACCCCGTCGGCGAGGCCGAAGTGGTCGGCGTCGCGCCAGGCCGGGAACTTCTCGCGAAACGCCTGCAGCTCGTCGAGGGAGAGGGTGCCGGTCTTCAGGAAGGGCGCGTCGCGGGGCTCGTCGATCAGCGCCTCGCCCTTGGCATCGATCAGCATGGAGTCGCCGGCGTAGGGTAGGCCCTTGGCATCCTCACCGACCCGGTTGACGCCGATCACCGGGCACAGGTTCTCGATGGCGCGCGCCTGCAGCAGCACCCGCCACGGATGGCGACGCGGGGCCGGCCAGTTGGCCACGCAGAGCAGGGCGTCGTATTCGAAGTGCTCCTCGGGCCCCGGCCGCTGGCGCAGCCAGACGGGGAAGCGCAGGTCATAGCAGACGCTGAGCAGGAGTCGAAAGCCCTTGAGCTCGACGATCACCCGCTCGTGGCCCATGGCGTAGCGCTCGTGCTCGCCGGCCATGCGAAACAGGTGGCGCTTGTCGTAGTGCACCAGGCTGCCGTCCGGGCGCGCCCAGATCAGGCGATTGAAGTAGTCGCCCTCCTCCTCCACGGCCACGCTGCCGGTGACCACACAGCCGCGTCGGGCCGCCTGCGCCTTGAGCCAGGCCACGGTGCGGCTCTCGGCCATGGGCTCGGCCATCTCGCGGGAATTCATGGTGAAGCCGGTGGCAAACATCTCCGGCAGCACGATCAGGTCGGTGTCGTCGGCGCCGAGATCGCCCAGCGTCTCCTCGAGCATCCGACAGTTGGCATCGGGATCTTCCCAGCGCAGATCACACTGCACCAGGGTGGTTCGCAACTCGCTCATCGGGGGACTCCGTCCGGGGCTGTATCCGGCTCCCAGACTACCGCAGCACCGGCGTCGCGTCAGCCGCCCCGCGCATGGCGACGACGCCGATAGCCTGCTAATCTAGTGGGTTTTTGCGACACGAGATCCCCATGACGCGCTCCCCCGCTTCTGCCACAGGTACTGCTGACTCCCGGGACACCGGCCGGGGCGTGGCCTTCGGCCTGGCCGCCTACATGATGTGGGGCTGCTTTCCGCTGTTCTTCGCCCTCTTCCAGGGTGTGCCGGCCTTCGAGGTGCTGATCCACCGGGTGATCTGGTCCTGCGCCTTCCTGGCAGGCCTGATCACCCTGCTCGGCCGCTGGTCGCCGGTTCGCCAGGCCCTGGTCGAGCCGAGGCGACTGGGTCGCGTGATGGGCTGCGCCCTGCTGATCGCCCTGAACTGGGGGCTCTACATCTACTCGGTGGAGACGCACCACGTGCTGCAGGCGAGCCTTGGGTATTTCATGACGCCGCTGGTCAACGTGGCGCTGGGCATGCTGGTGCTGCGCGAACGCATGGCCCGCCTGCAGGGTGTCGCGGTGGCGCTGGCCGTCACGGCCATCGCGATCCAGCTGGTGATGCTCGGCGAGCTGCCCTGGATCAGCCTCGCGCTGGCCTTCTCCTTCGGCACCTATGGGCTGCTGCGCAAGCAGGTGAGGCTCGACGGCCTCTCGGGGCTGTTCGTGGAGACCCTGCTGCTGCTGCCCCTGGCGCTGATGACGCTGGGCTGGCTCGCCCAGGCCGAGCTCTCCCATTTCCTCGATGCGGGCCGCACCACCCTGCTGCTGATCGCCAGCGGGGTGATCACCGCCCTGCCCCTGTTGGCCTTCGCCGGCGCCGCGCGGCGCCTGCGCCTGGCCACGCTGGGGTTTCTGATGTACCTCAACCCGACCCTCCAGTTCATGATCGCCCTGCTGGTCTTCCATGAGCCACTGCCGGCCACGCAACTGGCGACCTTCGTGCTGATCTGGGTCGGCCTGGCCCTCTATTCCTGGTCGGCCTGGCACACCCACAGTCGACGCGCCGTCCCTCAGACGACGGCGCGCTGACCGGGCCCGACCGCCCGACCCGCGCGGGCCTCGTATCGCCCGCGCCTCGCCTTTGGGCTACCATCGCGCCATGACTCCCACCTCCCCGCGCGCCGAGCGTCCCCGCCTGCTGTTGGTCGGCGCCGGCCATGTGCACCTGCAACTGCTCCGCCATCGCCGACGCTTCGGGGATGCCGAGGTGGTGCTGGTCGATCCCGGCAGCTTCTGGCACGCCGGCATTGCCGGCGGCATGCTGGGCGGGCAGCACGCCGCCGGCGAGGGGCGACTGGACCCGGTCCGGCTGGCGGGGCGGTACGGCATCGCGCCGATCCGCGGACGGCTGGTGAGCCTGGATCCCGAGGCCAAGCAGGCGCGACTCGAGGATGGACGGACGCTGGGTTTCTCGCTGCTCTCCCTGAATCTCGGCTCCTCCACCCGCTGCCCGCCCCCCTCACCGTCGGGGCCTCGGGTCTGGGCGGCCAAGCCGATTCCTCGGCTGCTGGCGCTGCGCCACTGCCTGGAGCGGGAATTCGCTCTCGGGCGCGCGCCGCGGCTCGTCGTGGTGGGCGGGGGCGCCAGCGGCGTGGAGATCGCCTGTCAGCTTCGCGAACTGACCAGGCGCCTCGGGGCCCGTGCCGAGATTCTGCTGGTGACCCGGGACGAACGGCTGCTGGAGGGTGCCCCGACCGGCGCCGTGCGCTGGCTGATGCGCCACCTCGCGCGTCAGGAGATCACGGTACGGTTCGGCGTGAACGTCACCGGCCACGCCCCGGGGGGCGTGACCTTCACCGCCGCCGATCACGCCTGGGGAGAGGACAGCCTGCAGTGGCTCGCGGCCGACCACGTGGTGCATGCCGCGGGGCTGGCCCCGCCCGAGGGCCTCGAGCGACTGGGTCTGCCGCTGATTCCGGAGCGCGGCCTGGCCGTCGAGGAGACCCTGCAGAGCCCGGGCTCCCCCGACATCTTCGCCGTCGGCGACTGCGCGGCCCTGCTGCATCGAGTGCTGCCGAAGCTGATCCTGCATGACCGGCACCAGACCGCCGTGCTGGCCGACAATCTCGCCGCCCGCCTCACCGGGGCGCCGCTGAGACCCTACGTGCCCAGGCGGGTGGCCGTCACGATCCTCGACCTGGGGGGACAGGGCCTGGCCATCTACGGCCGGCGCTGGTGGGGCGGTCGCCTGGCGCTGGCCTGGAAGCGCCGGCTGGATGCGCACTTCCTGGCCCGCTACCGTTGACGCTTGGGCCCGGTACAAGACGGCCGCAGGCGTCGGTCGAATACACGATCGGCACAA
>JAWWBV010000360.1:0-3392 GCA_033720795.1 Halomonas sp.
CCCGTGGCGCCCCCTCCGGCCAGCCGGGCAGGGTCACCGGCGCCGGGGCGGCCTCGGGGATTCCCCCGGCACGCTCGACCCGGCGGCGAAACGCCGAGAAGCTGGCCGGCAGCTCGGCGAGCGGCATGGGCAGCGAGGTCTCGTCGAGCAGCGTGCCGGTATCGAAGCGGCGCAGCGCCACCCGCTCGTCCAGCCGCGAGGAGAGCTGCGCCTCGGCCTGCCCCTCGTCCCAGCCGGGATCGGCGCGCACCCGAATCTCGTCGATGGCGTGCGCCTCGACCAGCGTCGCCACCGCCTCGGCGGGATCCCCGATGCGCACCAGCAGGTCGCTGCCGCGCCTGAGCAGCTCGCCGCGCAGCGCGATCAGGCTCTCCCACAGGAAGCGCAGGCGGGCCGGCCCGATGCGCGGCGTCTCGGGCCCGGGCCGCGGCGCGAGCCAGGCTTCATCCAGCGCGAACACGCAGAGCAGAGACTCCGGGGACGTCGCGAAGGCGAACAGCGGGTTATCGGCCAGGCGCAGGTCACCGCGCAGCCAGATCAGGGTCCGGCTCACAGCGCTTGCTCCTGGCGTCCGGCCTCGCGGCGACAGCGTTCGCTGCAGTGGCGAACCTCCTCCCAGCAGCGTGCCCACTTGCGTCGCCAGGCGAAGGGGCGCGCGCAGTGGGCGCAGACCTTGTGCGGGAGATGCGACTTGCGGTGCATGGGGGCAGCCTCACAAATGGACAGAGATATTTAATCGTACAGTATTTGTACAACTAAATACGTCCTGCGGCCACCGCCGAGGCCGGTGATACGCCCCGCATCCGGCACTGACGCTCAGGCCAGGCCCCGGCGGACATCGATCCGAGGCCCAACGACAAGGGGCCGCCCGAAGGCGGCCCCAATAGCGATCGTTGCGCATGAGAAGAGCGTGTATGTCAGGAGGCGTCGGGGTCGTCGGAGGGACGACGCTCGTGCTCTTCGGCCGGCGCGCCGCTTCTCAAGTCACGGGTCAGGGGATCGAAGTGGGGCTTCAGCTCGTCCTTGACGGTGCCCGCCCACAGCCGGGCGCCGACGATGTAGCCCGCCCGGCCGATCACATGCGCCGCCACCGGGGCGGTCATCATGATGAAGAGGATCACCCCGAAGGCGCGCGCCACCACCGCCACCTCGGCGAAGTGCAGCGCCACCGCCAGCATGATCAGGGCGGTGCCCAGGGTCGCGGCCTTGGTGGTGGCGTGCATGCGGGTCAGCAGGTCGGGCAGGCGCAGCACGCCCAGCGCCGCCAGGAACATGAAGAAGGCGCCGGCCAGCACCAGGCCGCCCTCGAGGATCTCAATCATCGCGGGGCCCTCCGCGTTCCAGGAAGCGGGCGAAACCGATGGTGGCCATGAAGGCCATCAGCGCCATGACGATGGCCACGTCCAGCAGGCTCGGCACATCGGTGGCGATGGCGACCACCCCGATGGTACCGACGAGGATCGACGAGAAGAGCTCCAGGGCCACCACCCGGTCCGCCATGCTGGGGCCACGAAACAGGCGCACGAAGGCCAGGCAGAGCGCCAGGACCATCACCGCCAGGCTCACGAGTATCACGGGGGACACCGAGCACCTCCTTTATTCGCCACAGAAACATTCGCCACAGACACGGGCTCTCACTAGTGAAACAGGGCCAGCGCCCGGCGCTCGAGCTCGGCCAGGCTGCGCCGCAGCGCGGGCTCGTCGTCCAGGAACATGGCATGAATGTAGAGCACCCGGCGGTCGTCGGAGACGTCCAGGCTCAGGGTGCCCGGCGTCAGCGAGATCAGGTTGGCGACCAGGGCGATCTCGAATTCGGTGGTGGCGCGCAGCGGCATGGCGATCACCCCCGGCTTCATGTACCAGGTCGGCGTGATGATGTCGTAGGCGACCTTGAGGTTGGCCATCACCAGCTCCTTGAGGAAGAAGCCGATGAAGCGGATCAGCCGCGGCAGGCGCTGGGCATGCCCGGCCAGCGCCGGCACCTGGGGCTGGATCAGGGCCAGCACCAGGTAGCCGAAGAGCAGCCCGGCCAGCAGATTGCGGCCGCTGAAGTCGCCGGTCAGCACGATCCAGGCGAAGCCGAGCATCAGGTTCCAGGCGGCTCCGATCATGGCATGCCCTCCCCCGCCGTGCCGAGCACGGCCTCGATATAGCGCTCGGGCGCCAGCAGCTGGCCGGCCGAGGCCTCGGCCAGGGCGTAGATCGGCCCGGCGTTGAGGCCGATGAACAGGGTGCACAGCGCCAGGCCCGCCACCGTCGCCGACATCAGCCACATCGCCCGCGGCTCGATCGCCGGCACGGGCTCGAGCGCCTCCTCCGGCGCCGCCTTCCAGAACACCTCGGCCCAGATCTTGATCATCGAGTAGAGGGTGAGCAGCCCCACCAGCAGGGCGATGAAGGTCACCCCATAGGCCTCGGCCTCGATACCGGCGCGGATCACGATGAACTTGGCGAAGAAGCCCGAGAGCGGCGGCATGCCGGCCAGCGACAGCGCCGGGATCAGGAACAGCACGGCCAGCCAGGGGTGGCTGCGATAGAAGCCGCCCAGCGAGGCGAGCTGGTAGGTGCCGCGCAGTCGATGGACGATGCCGCTGACCAGGAAGAGGTTCGTCTTCACGATGATGTGGTGAATGATGTAGAAGACCCCGCCGATGATCGCCAGCGGAGTAAACAGCGCCAGTCCCAGGATCATGTAGCCGATCTGGCTGACGATGTGAAACGACAGGATGCGGCGAAACTCGAACTGCGCCGCGGCCCCGAGCACCCCGGAGAGCATGGTGAAGCCGGCCCCCCACAGCAGGATCTCGTGGGTGTAGCCGGGGCTGTGGTGGAAGATCAGCGTGAACACCCGGTAGAGCGCGTAGACCCCGACCTTGGTCAGCAGCCCGGCGAACAGCGCCGAGACGGCCACCGGCGGCGTGTGGTAGGAGGCCGGCAGCCAGAAGAACAGCGGGAAGGCCGCCGCCTTGATGCCGAAGGCGACCATGAACATCATCGCCAGGACATCGACCATGCCGTCGTCCTGAAGCGTCGCCAGGCGACGGGCGATGTCGGCCATGTTGAGGGTGCCGACCATGCCGTAGAGCAGCCCCACGGCGACCAGGAAGGTCACCGAGGAGACCAGGTTGAGGGTGACGTACTTGATCGCCCCCTCCATCTGCGCCTTCTCGCTGCCCAGGATCAGCAGCGCGAAGGAGGCCACCAGCATCACCTCGAACCAGACGTAGAGGTTGAAGATGTCGCCGGTGAGGAAGGCCCCGGCGACCCCGGCCAGCAGCAGGTGCATCAGCGGGAAGTAGCCGTAGGCCTCGTGGCCGCGCCCCACCGTGGCCAGCGAGAAGAGCGCCACGGAAAAGCCGATGATGCCGGTGAGCACCACCATGATCGCCCCC
>JAWWBV010000361.1:0-3382 GCA_033720795.1 Halomonas sp.
CCGCCTTCCAGGCCGCCAGCGACCTGATCTTCAAGGGCTGCGAGCAGCCCGCCGGCTACACCGAGCCGCTCCTGCACCACTGGCGCGCGGTGCACAAGGCCAAGTAAGGCCGCCTGCCCCCCGCCTCGACGACGCCCCCGCGGTCCTGCCGCGGGGGCGTTTTCGTGCGCGACCGGCGTTGAGGCGCGCGACGTTCGGGGACTGTCGGTCGCGGGCGGGCTTCGCTATCGTGGAGGCCCATCCCCACCCCCTATCGTCGGGAGACGCGCCATGACCGTGATGACCGCCGCCGCCATCGAGGACTTCCTCGACGAGGTCTTTCCCCAGCGCACCGGGACGATCGAGGGGGTCGGCGAGATGCGCGCCACCATGAGCCTGGCCATCGAGGACGAGCACCTGCGCCCCGGTGCCAGCGTCTCCGGCCCGACCCTGATGGGGCTGGCCGACGTCTGCCTCTACGTCGCGATACTGGCCCAGATCGGCCCCGAGCCCATGGCCGTGACCAGCGACCTGCACTGCCGCTTCCTGCGCCGCCCCCGGGGCGATCGCGACATCATCGCCAACGCCCGGCTGCTCAAGCTGGGG
Organism: Halomonas sp.; assembly: GCA_033720795.1. GTDB lineage: Bacteria > Pseudomonadota > Gammaproteobacteria > Pseudomonadales > Halomonadaceae > Halomonas. The sequence continues at coordinate 586 of JAWWBV010000361.1, forward strand.
CGTCGCCTGGCGGTGGGCGAGGTGCAGCTCTTCTCGGCGGACGACGAGCGGCCGGTGGCGCTGGTCACGGCCACCTATGCGCTGCCGGACGGCGACTGATCAGCCGGGGCGGGCGCGCGCCACCGCCGCCGCCAGGGCCAGCCAGCCGGCGATCAGCAGCCCCCCGCCGAGCGGGGTGATCATGCCCAGGTGGCCGCTGCCGGTCAGCGCCAGGGCGTAGAGCGAGCCCGAGAAGAGCAGCATGCCCCCCGCCCACAGGCCCAGCGCGAGGCGCTGTCCGACCAGCGGCGTCGCGGCGCGCCAGGCCAGCACGGCGAGCAGCGCCAGGGTATGCCAGGCCTGGTAGCGCACGCCGGTCTCGAAGGCGGCCGCCAGGCGCGGGGGAAGCGTTCCTTCCAGCGCGTGGGCGCCGAAGGCGCCGGCCACGACCACCAGGGCGCCCGAGAGGGCCGCCCCGCACCACCAGCCTCGGTCCTGCATTCGCAATCTCCTTGTCTCGTCTTGGATGGTGTTTGGCCAAGGCTATTGCAGTAAGGAGAGCCGAGGGGCGCTGGGGGCAAGCTGAGGAGGAGGTCCTACGCCAAGGATGGCGCGGTAGCGCCCAGGGAAGGGTTCACAGCGCCTCCTCAGAGGCTTGCTCCCAGATCAGCCCCCTATCTGCGATAGCCCTAGGCATTTGCCGCCACCGTACCCCGGCGGCGCGTTAGCCGCTACAATGTCGGCCCCGAATCACCGTTGCCAACGAGTTCTCCCCAGCCCATGAGCGACCCGCGACACGACGACAAGACGACCGGCCCCGAGGGGCCCGAGGCCCCGCTGCATCGCCGCGGCATCAAGAGCTACGTGCTGCGCGCCGGACGCATGACCCAGGCCCAGACCCGCGGGCTCGAGGAGGTCTGGCCGCGCCTGGGGCTGACGCTGGCCGACGGCCGCCAGGACCTCGCGGCACTGTTCGGGCGCCGGGCGCCGGTGGTGCTGGAGATCGGCTTCGGCATGGGCGCCTCGCTGGTCGAGCAGGCCGAGCGACACCCGGAGACCGACTTCATCGGCATCGAGGTGCACGCGCCGGGCGTCGGCAAGCTGCTCGACGAGGCCGACAAGCGCGGCCTGACCAACCTGCGGGTCTATCGCGAGGACGCCCTGGCCGTCCTCGAGCAGTGCCTGCCCGAGGCGAGCCTCGACACCCTGCAGCTGTTCTTCCCCGATCCCTGGCCGAAGAAGAAGCACCACAAGCGGCGCATCGTGCAGCCGGCCTTCGTCGAACTGGTGCGCGGCCGCCTGAAGCCCGGCGGCACCCTGCACATGGCGACCGACTGGGAGGCCTACGCCGAGTGGATGGCCGAGGTGATGCAGGCGGCCCCGGGCTTCGCCAACACCGCCGACCCCGAGACGGCTCCCTATGTGCCGCGCCCGGAGTTCCGCCCGCTGACCAAGTTCGAGGCGCGCGGCGAGAGGCTCGGCCACGGCGTCTGGGACCTGATCTTCCGACGCGTCGACTGAGCGGTCACGCGCCCGCAGACGCCCCCGGGATCGCTCGATTCCGGGGGCGTCCTGCGTGGGGGCACGCGCAAAAAAACGCCGCCCGAGGGGGCGGCGACAAGAACCGTGACTAACAATGAGAGGGAGAAATCCTGACAGGCCACTGGCAGGGGACCCGTCCGGTCGTGGCGCCTCATCAACGCCACCCCTGAAGAGTAATCATTCTCGTTTGCGACGTCAATGCAAACAAGAAGTGTTTTCGTTAAAGGCCGGCGAACGGCGTATCGGCCTGCCTAGATCGTCCCGTCTCAGCCGACCAGTTTCAGCCACAGCGGCAGGGTCAGCATGGCCAGCAGCGTCTGACCGGTGATCAGGGCCGCCATCAGCTCGGCGTCGCCGCCCAGCTGGCGGGCCAGGATATAGGCCGAGGTGGCGGTGGGCAGGGCGGCGAAGAGCAGCGCCACGTCCCGGCTCACTGGGTCCAGGCCGAGCAGCAGGGCCAGGGCCAGCACCGTCGCCGGCATCAGCACGAGCTTGATCAGGTTGGCGACCCAGACGCCGCGATCGCGGCGCAGCAGTGCGGCGGGGCGCAGCGCCACGCCCACGGCCACCAGGCCCAGCGGCAGGGCAGCGCGGCCGAGCAGCTCCACGGTGGGCGCGCTCCAGCCGGGCAGGCCGATGCCGCTGAGGTTGAGGCCGATGCCGGCCAGGCAGGCGAGGATCAGCGGGTTGCGCGCCAGGGCACCCAGGCTGCGCCCCAGGCTCGCCGCGCCGAGGGTGCCGGCGGCGATGAAGCTGACCACACAGAGCACGTTGACCATCGGCACCAGCAGCGCCACGGCGACCGCCGCCACCGTGGTGCCGGCCGTGCCGTGCAGGGCCGCCGCGCCGGCCACGCCGACGTAGGTGTTGAAGCGCACCGCGCCCTGCAGGGTCGAGGTGAAGGCGGCGGGGGCGAGGCCGAGCCGCCGGCGCAGTCCCCACAGCAGCAGGCCGAACAGCCCCAGGGCGCCGAGCAGCGCCAGGGCGAGCCGTGTCACCGGCACCTGGCCGACGTCCGCCTCGGCGAGGGTCGAGACCAGCATGGCGGGAAACAGCAGGAAGTAGATCAGCCGCTCCAGCTGCGGCCAGAACTCGCCGCCCGGCTGGCGCCAGCGGCCCAGCCCGGCCCCCAGCAGGATCAGCAGGAACAGCGGCCCCAGTGCACTGCCTACGCCTTCCATGACACCTCCTCGTGGTCGTTCCCTGCGACATCCTCGCGCACTTCGCCGTCGGCAAATGCTGGTAAGCTTACCCGCATCCTGCCATCGATGGAGGC
>JAWWBV010000362.1:0-3379 GCA_033720795.1 Halomonas sp.
CGAGGCGCGCTCCTGGGCGAGCTTGCAGGCGGTCTGCAGCAGCAGGGTCGACTTGCCGGCGCCGGGGTGGCCGCCGAGCAGCACCGCCGAGCCCGGCACCAGGCCGCCGCCCAGCACCCGGTCGAACTCGGCGAAGGTCGAGGAGAGCCTCGGCACCTCGCTCAGATCGACGCTGCCGAGATCGACCACCTCGCGGGAGAGGCTCCCGGCATAGCCGCCGCGCCCGGCGCCGCCGCTCGCCCCGCTGCCCGCCCCGGCCCCGGGACGCGCAGGTGCCAGGCGCACCTCGCTCAGGGTGTTCCACTCCTGGCAGCTGGTGCACTGCCCCTGCCACTTGCGGTACTCGGCACCGCACTCGGTGCAGACGAAGGCGCTCTTCACTTTGGCCATGGGGCACTCTCTCGCTCGCTGGCGGGGCCGCTCGACGACGCCCCGGATATTCGTCGGGCCATTCTATCAGCCGCGGGCCGCCGCGCCGCGCGGGCGACGAGCCCGCAACGACACGGGGCGGCCCTGAGGCCGCCCCGGTGGTGCGCGTTCACAGGATCAGAGGCGCTTGAGCTGCAGCATCTCGCTGTTCTGGAAGCGGCGCAGGTTGGGATCGATCAGCTCCAGAGTCTGGGGGTCGACGCGCAGGAAGTAGTAGGTCTGTCCCTCACCGTCGGGCACCAGCTCATAGACGGTGGCGGAAGGATCCTGCTCCGTCCCCTGGAGGACCTCCCAGTTGCCGGCGTAGTTCTCGTCCGGCGGGTTCTGCGGGTGGGCCCGATAGGAGGCGTCCAGATCGAAGGTCCGCTCCTCGGCCACGCCCTGCTCCTCGCCGTTGAGGGTCACGTTGAGGTCGATGCCCTCGCAGTTGCGGCACGGCAGGGTGCCCTGGTAGGTCACCGTGGTCGCTTCCATCTCGGTGGCTGCCTGATCAGTGGGGCCGGTGGCACAGCCGGCCAGCAGCGCGGCCAGGGCAGAGCCGACCAGCAAGGTCCTGATTTGCATATATGTCCTCCTAACCAATGGGCATGACGCCGTGAGGCACGGCAACCTGCGTCACAGCATAACCTCTCGTGTGCTCAGCGGACAGCCTCGCCCGGCGCCGTTTGCCTCAGCCCGGCGGATAGACGTGGGTGAAGACCAGGATCAGCACCAATGGCATGACCACCAGGCTGCCCAGGTTGCCGATCAGCACCAGGGAGGCCACCTTGTGGGGTTCCTGACGGTACTGTTCGGCCACCAGGTAGTTCAACACCGCCGGCGGCAGGGCCGCGAACACCCACAGGGCCGCCGCCTGCAACCCCGACAGCTCGAGCCAGGCGATCAGCGGCACGGCGAGCACCAGCCCCGAGAGCGGGCAGAGCACGGCCCCGAGCAGGCCCGTCCGCCAGTCGCCGAAGTCGATCTCCAGCATGCGCACCCCCAGGGCGAAGAGCATCAGCGGGATCGAGACCCCACCCAGCATGTGCATCGCTTCCAGCCCCCAGCCCGGCAGCGGCACACCGCCCAGGTTGACGGCGAGACCGGCCAGACTCGCCAGCACGATGGGCATGCGCAACAGCCGCCACAGCGGAGTGTGAGGGCTGAGCATGTAGAGCCCCACCGAGAAGTGCAGCAGCATCTCGACGATGAACAGCACCACCGCCGCCGGCAGGGCCTGCTCGCCGAAGGCCAGCACCAGCAGTGGAATGCCCATGTTGCCGGAGTTGTTGAACATCATCGGCGGCAGGAAGGTCTTCACCTCGAGCTTCAGCCACCTCGCCACCGGCCAGAGCACCAGCCCCGAGCCCAGCACCACCACGGCCGCCGCCAGGGCCAGCTTGGCATAGTCGGCCAGCGGCGCCTGGCGGTCGGCCAGCACGGCGAACACCAGCAGGGGCACGAAGAGCTCCATGTTGAGAGTGTTCAGCCCTCGGATGTCCGGCGTGCGAAAGCGACCGTAGAGGGTACCGCAGCCCGCAATCAGGAAGACGGGCAACAGCGTGGCGATGATCTGGGCGGTCATGGCATGGATCCGTAGGCGGCGAATGAAAAGCGGCGAGCCCCGAGCCTAGCATGGCCTCGGCTTGCGCGGTCGGGTCGCTCGGGTCACCATGAGTTCAGTCCCCACCCCTCGAGCGAGTGATCATGAGCAAGTTCTGGAGCCCTGAGGTTCGCGAGCTGACTCCCTATGTGCCGGGAGAGCAGCCCCGCGAGCGGCTGATCAAGCTGAACACCAACGAGAATCCCTATCCGCCGGCCCCGGCCGTCGAGGCGGCCCTGCGCGAGTTCTCCGCAGACCACCTGCGGCGCTACCCGGACCCGACCTCCCTGGCCCTGCGCGAGGCCCTGGCCGAGGAGCTCGGGGTGGAGGCCGCCCAGGTCTTCGTCGGCAACGGCTCCGACGAGGTGCTGGCCCTGGCCTTCCAGGCCTTCTTCCGCCAACCGCGGCCGCTGTCGATGCCGGCCATCTCCTACAGCTTCTATCCGGTCTACTGCCGCCTCTACGGGGTCGAGCGCCGCCCCCACCCGCTGGACGACCAGTGGCGCGTCGACCTCGACGCCTTCCCCGAGGAGGCCGGCGGCGTGATCTTCGCCAACCCCAACGCCCCCACCGGCCATGGCCACGGGCGAGAGGCGATTGCCCGCCTGCTCGAGCGGATCACCGAGTCGGTGGTGCTGGTCGACGAGGCCTACGTGGATTTCGGCGGCGAGAGCGCGGCCCCCCTGGTCGAGCGCTTTCCCAACCTGCTGGTCACCGGCACCTTCTCCAAGTCGCGCAGCCTCGCCGGCCTTCGCCTGGGGTATGCCGTGGGCTCGCGAGAGCTGATCGAGGGCCTGGAGCGGGTCAAGGACTCCTTCAACTCCTATCCCGTCGACAGCCTGGCCAGCGCCCTGGGCATCGCCTCGCTTGGCGATCACGAGCATTTCGAGGCCTGCCGCGAGGCGGTGATCACCACCCGCGAACGCACCCGGGTGCGTCTCGAGACCCTGGGCTTTGCGGTACTGCCCTCGCAGACCAACTTCCTGCTGGTCAGCCACCCCGAGTTCGACGCCGCCCAGCTCTTCGTGGGCCTGCGCGAGCGCGGCGTGCTGGTGCGCCACTTCAACACCGACGCGCTGTGCAACCACCTGCGCATCTCCATCGGCACCGATGACGAGATGGACAGCCTCATCGAGGCCCTGGAGAGCCTGTGCCGCTAGCGCCTGGCTGACGGCCTCTCCCCCCCCATAAAGAACGCCCCCGTCTCTAAAGAGGCGGGGGCGTTCTTGTATCGGGAGGCACCGGTCTCCGGCGCTCGAGCATGTCGCCTGTGACCTTTCCCCCAGAAACCGGTCCACCGGCAATGTGAGATTTCCGCTACGTTTACCCTGATAGCCGGAGATCTCGCGATGAAGCGTAACCGCCATA
>JAWWBV010000363.1:0-3375 GCA_033720795.1 Halomonas sp.
CTGGTGGCGCGCCACCGCTCGCGCGGCGACACCCTGATGATCATCACCGCCACCAACCGCTTCATCACCGGCCCCATCGCCGAGCGCCTGGGCATCGACGAGCTGATCGCCGTGGAGCCCGAGATGGTCGACGGCCGCTATACCGGACGCGCCCTCGGTATCCCCAGCTACCGGGAGGGCAAGGTAAAGCGGCTCCAGGCCTGGCTCGCCGAGCGCGACCTGACCCTGGACGACAGCTGGTTCTACAGTGACTCCCACAACGACCTGGCGCTGCTCGAAGAGGTCGACCACCCGGTGGCGGTGGACCCCGATCCGAACCTGCGCGAGGTGGCGAAGGCCCGCGGCTGGAAGATCATCAGCCTCAGGGACTGAGCGCCAAGCAGCCAAGCGGCCAAGCGGCCAAGCGGCCAAGCGGCCAAGCGGCCAAGCGGCCAAGCGGCCAACAGTGTGTTACTCCTGCAAAAAAACAAACCCCGAGGTCATGGCCTCGGGGTTTGCTTGTCGCTCGGCGCTTGTCGCTCGGCGCTTAGCCCAACAGGTGCTCGACGGCGGCGCGCTCTTCGCGCAGCTCGTTCTCGGTCGCCTGCATGCGGCCGCGGCTGAACTCATCGATCGAAAGGCCCTGGACGATCTCGTACTGGCCGTTCTTGCAGACCACCGGGTAGGAGTACATGATGCCCGGCTCGACGCCGTAGCTGCCGTCGGCGGGGATGCCCATGCTCACCACCTCGTCGGTGCCCAGCGCCCAGTCACGCATGTGATCGATGGCGGCGGAGGCGGCTGAGGCCGCGGAGGAGGCCCCGCGCGCCTTGATGATGGCGGCGCCGCGCTGCTGCACGGTGGGGATGAAGTCGTTCTCGTACCAGTCGCGCTCGACCAGCTCCAGGGCCGGGGTGCCGTCGACCTTGCAGTGGGCCAGGTCCGGGTACTGGGTCGCGCTGTGGTTGCCCCACACCACCATGGACTCGACGTCGGTGACGTGCTTGCCGGTCTTCTGGGCCAGCTGGGTCTTGGCGCGGTTGTGGTCCAGGCGCATCATCGCGGTGAACTGGCCGGCGTCCAGGTCCGGCGCGTTGCAGGAGGCGATCAGGGCGTTGGTGTTGGCCGGGTTGCCGACCACCAGCACGCGCACGTCGCGGCTGGCGTGGTCGTTCAGCGCCTTGCCCTGCGCGGAGAAGATCGCGGCGTTGGCCTCGAGCAGGTCCTTGCGCTCCATGCCCGGACCGCGCGGACGCGCGCCGACCAGCAGGGCGAAATCGGCATCCTTGAAGGCGACGTTGGCATCGTCGGTAGCCACGATCTCCTGCACCAGCGGGAAGGCGCAGTCGTTGAGCTCCATCACCACGCCGTTGAGGGCGTCCATGGCCGGGGTGATCTCCAGCAGCTGCAGGATGACCGGCTGGTCCTTGCCGAGCATGTCGCCGGCGGCGATGCGGAAGGCGAGGGAGTAGCTGATCTGGCCGGCAGCACCGGTGATGGCAATACGGACGGGGTCTTTCATGGTGGCTCCTTGGGTTGTCAACGCAGGGGTTGTCGCCGTGAGGATAAGCCTGGTGGAGCGGCTGCCCACCCTGGCCGGGATGCGAACCGCCAAGATGGTATGCCTGCACTGCACAAAACTCAATTCGACCTGCGGCTAGGCCCGCCGCCGCGCCGCCCCCGTCGAGACACGACGAGACCCCGCGGGACGCGATGTCCCGCGGGGTCCTTTGCCGCCAGGCATCGATGAGGCCGTCGAGCGCTCAGGCCCGGGAATCGGCCTCGGCGCGGGTGGCGTCCGGCGAGTGGGCCGCGTGCAGCCGGGCGATCAGCCGGTCCTCGAGCTCGAAGCGCTCGCCGAGCCCCTTGGTGAGGCGGTCGATCCAGGCCGGCAGCCGGGCGAGGTGCTGTTCGCAGCGCGCCGCGGAGGCATAGTCCTCGTCGAAGGCGAGCACCAGTTCGGTGGACAACTCGAGCCGTTCCATCAGCTGGTCGGCCAGCGCCAGGGCGGGCTCGTCGTCGAAGGCCCGGGCCTCCTCACGCAGCTGCGGATAGATCTCGAAGTGGCCGGCGCTGATGTAGTCCATCAGCAGCTCGCTGAAGGCATCGATATGGGCCTTGGAGACGGCCTGCAGCTCGGCATCGCAGGACGCCTTGAGGTCGACGAAGTGGACCAGCAGCGCACGCCGCGCCTCGAGCCAACGATCGATCAGTTGGTGGACCCCCCCCCAGCGCTCCTGGGCATTCGTGCAATCTTCCAGCATGGACACCTCCCTTGCTCGACGGCCGGTAGCGACGGCATGCGCGACCCGCGAGACCACAGACTCGCGCCTGCCGATGACGGTGTCAATCCTGCCTCGACGGTCGGGGCGAACCCCATGACGCCCCTCGATGGCTCGTCGGCGAGGCAGCACGGGGGCGGAGCGATGGCCAAGCGTGGAGAGGCCGCCGGCATCTTCGTAGTACCGTAGGGAGATCCACGACACCGCGGCGGGCTATCGTCGCCATCGCCGCCGCCTCGACGCGGTGTGGCATGCATCCACCCGGACACCAGAGGGCATCTCCATGAACACCCTGACCCGCGCCGGCCTCGGCCTGCTGATGACGACCGCCGTTTCCCTGGCCCAGGCCGAGGAGGTCCGGATCGGCATGATCACCACGCTGTCCGGGGGCGGCTCGCATCTCGGGGTCGACGTGCGCGACGGCTTCATGCTCGCCATCGACCAGGCGGCGCGCGACGACATCGAGGTGCTGATCCAGGACGACGCCCGTCGCCCGGACCTTGCCAAGTCGCTCTCCAACGAGTTCCTGCAGCGCGATGAGGTCGACATCATGACCGGCATCATCTGGTCCAACCTGGCCATGGCCGTGGTGCCCTCGGTGGTGCGACAGGGCACCTTCTACCTCTCGCCCAATGCCGGCCCCTCGGCGCTGGCCGGTCGCCTGTGCCACGAGAACTACTTCAACGTGGCCTACCAGAACGACAACCTGCACGGTGCCATGGGTGCCTACATGCGCGAGCAGGGCTTCGAGCGCCCCTTCCTGATGGCGCCCAACTACCCCGCCGGCACGGATGCCCTGGCCGGCTTCAAGCACCTGCATGAGGGCGAGGTGGCCGACGAGCTCTACACCCAGCTCGGTCAGACCGACTACGCCGCCGAGATCGCCCAGATCCGCGCCAGCGATGCCGACAGCCTGTTCTTCTTCCTGCCCGGCGGCATGGGCATCTCCTTCATGAAGCAGTGGCAGAACTCGGGCGTCGAGATGCCGGTGTTCGGCGCGGCCTTCTCCTTCGACGAGATCATCATCCAGGCGGTCGGCAGCGCGGCGCTCGGTGCCATGAACACCTCGGAGTGGGCCTACGACCTGGACAACGCGGCCAACCGGGCCTTCGTC
>JAWWBV010000364.1:0-3367 GCA_033720795.1 Halomonas sp.
CCCGACCCGAAGCTGCGTGAGTTGGAACGGCACAACGCCGCGTTGCGCGCGGCGTTCTTCGCTCAGGTGTTCCGCGGCGCCTGGCGTGGGCTTCACCGGGGAGTTCGGTACCTGGTGAGAATTCGACCCGGGCGACGCCGGTGCCTGCCACCGGCCTGCCGGCGACGCTAACGCTGCGGCCGGCCAAGCGGCCGTGGGCACCGCATCGTTGGTCGCGTGGCGGCACACTGTCCGGCTTTCGATGACTCGGCTCGAGGGTGCGGCGGGAGAGATCTCACGCCTGTCATGGCATGACTACGTGTGTACTAGCTAGGGCCTCTACGTCCTGTGATCAGCGGACGGCTGGCAACCTCAGAGGAATGACGATATACCCCTTCGATAGGGAAGAGCACAAAGAACAAACCACAGGGTTCCAGATGAGTGCGACACTCAGTGACCGCTGGCACGCTGCCCTGTGAAAAACAAGGATGGGTCAGAGTTTATTTCCTCTATTACCCAAATGGTTACCAGTTCCTGCCTTTTTCAGCTATGGTTTTTTATATTTTCTGGATTTGGATTTCTTCAATCGGTAAAGGCCTGCCTAGAAGATAGCCTTGTGCCTTTCTTACGCCCAATTCATTCAACAGGTTGAGCTCTTCGATTGTTTCAATACCCTCGGCTACTATCTTGATGTTCATGTCATTGGCGAAGCCAATCAACGCTCCCGCCATAAAGCGACGGTCCGATCGTTTATCGATCTGAGTAATCAAGGATCGATCAAGCTTTATTATGTCAGGGCTGAGCTCTAGTATATGTCTCAGGCTTGAATAGCCGGCTCCTACATCATCAATAGCCAGATGAGCACCTAAGGATCTTAGCTTTCCAAGTTGATTTTTGAATAAATCATAATCTGGGACAGAGGCGTGTTCTGTTACCTCAAGGACGACTCTGTCAAGAGGGTAATTATTTACGCTGTCGGAAAATGATGGATCCATTACCGTGGCTGGAGACACATTGACAGCGAGATAACAATCTTCAGGTATCTGGTCCATGTTTTTCAATGCCGCTCTGATTGCGACTATTTCCAGCTCTACCTGGAGACCAACGGCCTTAGCGGCCTCAAACCACAGGTTTGGAGGTCTATAGGGTTCAACATCGAAGCGAGTCAGTGACTCGTAACCGATAATGCGATTTTCGCGAACATGAAAAATTGGCTGATAGACTGGATGCATTTCCCCGTTGTCGATAATAGATCGAATCTTTTCTGAAACCTCAAAAGATCTTCGATAATGATTTCTTGCCCTTTCAATATGTCTTCCCGCGAATTCAGAGAAAACATTCATGATCGCCAGATCCTTTTCGTTAAGCGCCTTGCCAGCCTCAGTGCTGAAGCAGCAGAAGGTGCCGTAGATTACTCCATTCGAAAAACGGATAGGAACGCTTGCGTGCGCCCGCACTGGGGACATCTCAGTTGCCTTTAAATCGAGTGCAGGGTTAAACATCAAAGCATCATTAATGAGGTTGGGGAATCGCCCATCCACTACATGCTGACAGTAGCTTTCTTCCAAGGGGGCCGAGTCACCAACTTTTATTATTGGGTCTTCGTTTGAAGAGTCGACGACCTTGAAAGTTCGTCTTCCATTTGAGAATTCGGAAATAAAGCCAAGGTTCATTCCAAGATATTTGCGAACAGCGAAAATCGCATCTTGGAGAATCTCTTGCAGATGAGCGTCGATATCCTCTTTTTCGTAAAGACCACCTTTCCCTGTTAAGTAGACTTCAATGTCGATTCCTTCATGGCTTTCATGTAAATTAGTCATTTAGGAGTCTCGCGCTTTCAGTGTGAAAAGCAAGCATAAGAATTGCGCCATTAAGAACCCATGATAATAACGTAGTCAACCAGTAATGATATTGCTACTACCATCGACCTTACGGCTGAGGACTGATCTGCCATCAGCATGATGCGAATGACATCCAACAAGGCGCGTAGCCACGAGTCTGTTCAGCGCCTCCGACAGACTCAGACGACCCATAAGATCATGATTACGCGGCTAACCTGGCCAACGACAGCGGGCCAGGCGAGTTGACCCCGCGCGCCTTCGCCCGTGCCCTCAAGGACGGCCATGAGCATCGCCACAGTGGTATTCGCTTCGTGACTCCGGTCGAGCGCCATCCGCGCAAGGACACGGCCATCGTGTCGAGGCGCCACGCGTTGAACTTGGCGGCCCGCAAAGCCAACTCGGCGCGTTGGAGCGGAAAGACTCGCAACTGGACGCCCATCGTAACCGACTCGCTCAATCCGGAGCGAGAACCCGAAGTCACGCCGGTCGAGCCAGAAAAACAGGTGGTGTGCCGTTGGCAAATAGAGTGGCTTCGGCGGGGCGTCGGCCGACGCCAATCGCTGTGCAAGTCGAGGCGTCGAACCGACAGCCCCCACCATACGTTGCTCAGCCCCAGCTCTCCTGCTGATGATCGTTTCCCGGCAAAGTGCGATGAAGCATTTTTTCGCTGCCGGGAATAAAGTCGCTGTCTCGCGCCGTCTTTATGGACAGCACAACCAAGTCGGGAGCAAGCGGGATGCGGTTTCTGGGCCATTTTTCGTCGCGGGAGAGGCGCTATCGGCGCCTGGTGCAGCCCCACGTGGCGCATCTCGTGCATATCGCCCTGCAGCGCACGGGGCACGCGGCGCTGGCCGAGGACCTGGTGCAGGAGAGCTGCCTCACGGCCTGGGAGAAGCTCGAGGGGCTGCGCTCGGCCGAGGCGTCGCGGCCCTGGCTGGTGCGCATCCTGCTGCGCCAGATCGCCGACCATCGCCGCACCCGGGCGCGCCGGCAGGCGCTGCTGCCGATCACCGACATCGAGGAGGCGCACTGGGAGGCCATCGCCGGCGAGGCGCCGGGGCCCTTCGAGCAGGCCGTGGCGGCCCAGTCGGACGGCCGGGTCGCGGCGCTGCTGCGCCGCCTGCCGGACGACTTCGCCATCGTCGTCGAGCTCCACGATCTGATGGGCTATCGCTATCGCGAGATCGCCGAGACCCTGGAGCTGCCGCTGGGCACCGTGACGAGCCGGCTGGCCCGCGGCCGGCGCCTGCTCGCCGCGCTGCTGGTCGAGGCGCCGGAGGCGATCGAGGGGCTCGGCGCGCCGGGCGAGAAGGAGGCACGCCACCATGAGTGATCACGATCCTCGGGCCCATGAGGCCCACGCCGCCTGGCTGGAGCGGGTGGCGCCCTACCTGGACGACGAGCTCTCCCCCGACGAGCGCCGTGCCATGGCCGAGCACCTGGCGGGGTGCGAGCCGTGCCGGCGCGAGCTGGCGCGCCAGCAGGCGGTCAGCCGGCGCCTGGCACGGCTCGGCGAGGCCACCGCCCCCGCCACCGAGGCGGCCACC
>JAWWBV010000365.1:0-3364 GCA_033720795.1 Halomonas sp.
GACCCCGGCCAGCAGCAGGTGCATCAGCGGGAAGTAGCCGTAGGCCTCGTGGCCGCGCCCCACCGTGGCCAGCGAGAAGAGCGCCACGGAAAAGCCGATGATGCCGGTGAGCACCACCATGATCGCCCCCAGCAGGTCGGCGACCAGGCTGATGCCGAAGGGCGCCGTCCAGCCCCCCATCTGCATGACCTGGATGCCGTCCCGGTGGACCGTGGCCAGCAGCCACAGGCTGGTCAGCAGCAGGCTCGCCGTGCCTGCCACGGCGAGGAAGCGCTGCATGCTCCGGGAGCGCCAGAACAGCAGCGACACGGCCCCCGCCAGCAGCGGGATGAGGATGGGCAGCGCGATCTGGGGCGTCACGTGTCGGTATCCCTCATCTTGTCCAGGTCATCGGCGCCCACGATTTCCCAGGCGCGGCGCACCAATACCACGGCGAACGACAGCACCCCGAAGGCGATGACGATGGCCGTCAGCACCAGCGCCTGGGGCAGCGGGTCGGCCACCGCGCCCGCCGGCGCCGAGAGCCCCTCGGGCACCAGCGGCGGGGCGCCGCGCACCAGGCCCGCCGTGGCGAAGATCAGCAGGTTGGCGGCGTTGGAGAGCAGCATCAGTCCGATCACCAGCTTGACGATGGAGCGACGCAGCATCATGTAGACGGCGGCGGCGAAGAGAATGCCGATCGCGACGGCTAACAGGGGTTCCATGGCGCCTCCTCAGCGGTCGTCGTGCTGGTCGGTCTTGACCAGGGCGGTGATCGCCGTCAGTACCGAGCCCACCACCACCAGGTAGACCCCGATATCGAAGATCAGCACCGTCGAGGCCTTGAAGTCGATGATCGGGATGGTCCACCACCGGGCGGTGAAGAAGGGCTCGCCGACCCACCACGCCGGCAGCGTCGAGCCCACCCCGAGCAGCAGCCCCATGGCGACCAGGTCCCGGGGCGACACCGCGAGCATCCGATTCAGGGGGCGGCGCCCGAAGGCGAAGAGGTAGAGCGCGAAGGCCGCCGCCGCCACCAGGCCGGCGATGAAGCCGCCGCCCGGCTCGTCATGGCCGCGCAGCAGCAGGAACAGCGAGAAGAGCAGCTGCAGCGGCAGCAGCAGCCGCGCCGCGGCATTGAGGATCAGGGTGCCCGACCTAGCCATCGTCGCTCTCCTTGGGCGGCGCGGTGCGCCGGGCCTCGTCCCGGGCATGGAAGCGCAGCATGGCATAGACGCCGATGGCCGCCAGCGCCAGCACGAACATCTCGCCCAGGGTATCCAGCGCCCGGAAGTCGACGAGGATGACGTTGACGATGTTGTGGCCGTGGCCGAGCGGCTGGCTGTTGGCGACCATGTAATCCGAGATGCGTGGCAGGCGCTCCCCGGAGAGGACCGCGAGCATCAGCAGGGTGATCAGCCCCCCGGTGAGGACGGCCACCGCGAGGTCGCGCAGCCGCTCCAGCGGCGTCGAGAGGGTGGCGAAGCGCGGCAGGCGGAACAGCACCAGCACCAGCAGGATGACCGTCAGGGTCTCCACCAGCAGTTGGGTGATCGCCAGGTCCGGGGCGCTGAACAGCACGAAGGTCAGCGCGATGGAGAAGCCCATGGTCCCGAGCGCGGCCACCGCCGCCAGGCGCGAGCGCATCACGCAGGCCGTCACGGCCCCGGCGACCATCAGGCCGGCGACCACCGCCTCGTGGAGGTAGACCTCCAGGGCGACGTCGAGGGTGAAGGCGTGGCGAAAGAAGAGCGCATGGCCGACCAGGCCGACCAGCACCAGCAGGGTCACGGCCAGGTAGTGGCGGATGTGGCCGTTCTGCAGCAGCCGGGTCTGCCACTCGGCGACGGCCAGCATGCCGGCCATCAGCGCCTCATAGCCGGCCTCGGGGCCGCGCGCCATCATCGGCGCGAGGCGCTCGAGCCGGGCGCGCAGCCGGTCCCAGTGGCGGTAGGTGAGAAGGCCCAGTGCCAGGCTCCCAAGCGACAGCACGAGCGGCAGGTTGAGCCCGTGCCACAGCGCCAGGTGAACCTCGGCCCCGGGCGCGCCGATGCCGGCCAGGGTGGCGGCCACCAGCGGGTCGAGCAGGCCCGGCGCCAGGCCGAAGCCGAGCGACAGTGCGGCCAGCAGCGCGGGCCCCGCGAGCATGGCCAACGGCGCCTCGTGTGGCGTCTTCGGGGTCTGGCGCGGGGCGCCGAAGAAGGGACGCAGGGCGACGATGGCCGCCACGGCCAGGGTCAGGAAGGCCGCCGTGAAGGCGAGCAGCAGGATCAGCGGCCGCCAGTTATCGACGGCGAGCACCGAGGCGAGCATCGCCTCCTTGCCCACGAAGCCCAGCAGCGGCGGCAGCCCGGCCAGCGACAGGGCCGCGACGCAGGCCACGATAGCGGTCCGCGGCATCGCCCGGCGCAGCCCGCCCATGGCGGTGACGTCCTTGGTGCCGGTCTCGTGATCGAGGATGCCGGCGACCATGAACAGCGCGCCCTTGTAGAGCGAGTGAGCCAGCAGGAAGACCACGAAGGCGACGAGTGCCCCGGGGGTGCCGAGGCCGAGCAGCATGGTCAGGGTGCCCAGCGCCATCACCGTGGAGTAGGCCAGCAGCGTCTTGACGTTGGTGTGCTGGATCGCCAGGAAGGCGCCGGTGACCATGGTCACCGCGCCGACGAGCGACAGGCTGGTGACCCAGAGCTCGGTGTCGCCCAGCGCCGGATGCAGGCGCGCCAGCAGGTAGATGCCCGCCTTGACCATGGTCGCCGAGTGCAGGTAGGCCGAGACCGGCGTGGGGGCCGCCATGGCGTTGGGCAGCCAGAAATGGAAGGGGAACTGCGCCGACTTGGTGAAGGCACCCACCAGCACGCAGAGCAGCAGCGGCGTGTAGAGCGCATGGGCGCGCAGCGTCTCGCCGCGCTCAACGAGCTCGTGAAGCGACCAGCTGTCGCCGGCGCCGGCGAGCATGACGAAACCGGCCAGCAGCGCCAGCCCGCCCCCCACGGTGACGAAGAGCCCCTGCAGGGCCGCCTTGCGGGCGGCGAGATCGGTGTGATTGAAGCCGATCAGCAGGTAGGAGGTGACGCTGGTCAGCTCCCAGAAGACAAACAGCGTGACCAGGTTGTCGGCGAGCACCAGGCCGAGCATCGACATCATGAAGGCGGTGATCACCACCAGAAAACGCGGCAGGTCGCGATGGCCACGCAGGTACTCCCCGGTGTAGACCAGCACCAGGGCACCGATCCCGGTGATCAGCAGGGCGAACAGCCAGGCGAGGCCGTCGATCAGGAAGGTCAGGGTGATGTCGAGCCCCGGCACCCAGGCCCACTCCAGGCGCAGCACCTCGCCGGCGGCGATCGCCGGCCACTGGCCGAGCAGCCAGGCCGCGATGGCGGCA
>JAWWBV010000366.1:0-3364 GCA_033720795.1 Halomonas sp.
GGCGTCACATCCCCGGCGCCTTTACCTAGACTGATGACAAGGACGGCCGCTCCGGGGAGTGGAAGCCATGGGCGCGATCATCGATCGCGACGCCTTCGTGGCGTCGGACTACCAGCGCTTCGGCAAGCGCCTGCGGGACAGCGTCGAGGTGCTGCGCGAGGTGCTCGCCCAGCCGGGCTTCGGGGCGGGGGCACCCAGCATCGGCGCCGAGCTGGAGGCCTACATCGTCGACGACCGGGGCCGGGTCGCGCTTCTCAACCAGACCCTGGTCGACGCCCTGCAGGATCCCCAGCTGCAGCTGGAACTCAACCGCTTCAACATCGAGTACAACCTGGCGCCGTTGCCGCTCTCGGGCGGCCCGCTGCATGCCCTGGAGCGCCAGCTGTTGCAGGCCCTGTCCCGGCTCGAGGCGGTCGCGGCGCCTCATCGGGCCCACGTGGTGCCGATCGGCATTCTCCCCACCCTGCGCAGGACGGACCTGGGGGAGCATGCCATGAGTGACCTGCCGCGCTATCGTGCCCTGGAGCAGGGCCTCCAACGGCTGCGCGGCGAGCCCTTCGATGTCGAGATCCGTGGCGAGGACAACGTGCGGATCAGCAGCGACCATGTGGTCCTGGAGGGGGCCAACACCTCCTTCCAGCTCCACCTGCGGGTGCCCCCCGAACGCTTCGCCGCGACCTACAACACCGCCCAGATCGTCACCCCGCTGGTGCTGGCGCTTTCCGCCAATTCACCGCTCTTCCTGCAGCGCCGACTGTGGGACGAGACCCGCATCGCCCTGTTCAAGCAGGCGGTGGATTGCCGGATGCGCGGCGCCGACCGCTGGCAGCAGCCGGCGCGGGTGACCTTCGGCCAGGGCTGGGTGCGCGAGGGCGCCTTCGAGCTGTTCGCCGAGGCGGTGGCCCTTTACCCGCCGATCCTGCCACTCATGTCCGACACCCTCCCCGCGGATCGGCCGCCCGGCACCACGGCGCCGGGGCTTTTCGAGTTGCGTCTGCACATGGGCACCATCTGGTCCTGGAACCGGGCGGTCTACGACCCACACGACGGCGGCCACCTGCGGGTGGAGATGCGCGCCCTGCCGTCGGGGCCGACCGCCGTGGACATGGTGGCCAACGCGGCGCTGCTGCTGGGGCTGGTGGCCGCCCTGCGCGACGACATCACCGAGTGGCTGAGCGCCATGCCGTTCCGCTATGCCGACTACAACTTCTATCGCGCCGCCCAGTCGGGACTGGACGCCCGGCTGATGTGGCCGCATCGCAAGCACCACCGCCTGGAGGAGACGCCGGTGGTGACGCTGCTCGAGCGGCTGCTGCCCGAGGTCCAGCGGGGGCTGCGTGCCCTGGGCGTGCCGGATGCCGACAGCCACCCCTACCTCGGGGTGATCGCCGAGCGCCTCCAGGCGCGGGCCAGCCCTGCCCGCTGGCAGCGTCGGAGGCTGGCGCATCTCGAAGAGCAGGGCCTGTCCCGCGGCAAGGCCTGTCATCGACTGCTCGACGCCTACTGTGCCGCGGCGGCAACCAACCGGCCGGTGGCACGCTGGCCGCAGGAGGAGTGAATGGAGGGACTGTCGCTGCCGGTCATCACCGACCCATCGGTCGACCATCGCGAGGTCGAGGCCTGGCTCCAGACCCTCGGCGGGCCCGTCTGGTTCATGCTCGAGGGTGAGGATGACCGTCGCTGCCGGGTGGTCACCACCCTGCTGCACGGCAACGAACCCTCCGGCACCCTGGCACTGCACCGCTGGCTGGTGGAACGCCCGCGGCCCCGTACCCGACTGGCGGTGCTGCTGGCCAACGTCCGGGGGGCGCTGTTGCATCCGGCCTTTACCCATCGCCATACCCCGGACGACCGGGATCTCAATCGCTGTTTCCGGCCCCCCTTCGACGGACCGGCCGGGGAGCTCGCACGGGCCATCATCCAGGACCTGGAAGCCTGGGCGCCGGAATGCGTCATCGACCTCCACAACACCTCCGGCAACGGGCCCGCCTTTGCGGTGACCACCGGTCGCCACCCCGTCGTCGAGGCCCTGACCGGGCGTGTCTGCGAGCAGCTGATCGTCACCGACATGCGGCTGGGCAGCCTGATGGAGCTGCCGCTCCTGAGGCCGCGACTGGCGAGCTGTCCCGTGTTCACCCTCGAGTGCGGCGGCGCCCTGCAACCCGCCGCCCGTGACGTGGCCGAGGGCCTCTATCGGCTGCTCGCCGAGTGTCCGGACCTGACGGCCCTGCCCGCCGCCTCGGGGCTCGAGGTGCTGGTGCATCCGTTGCGGGTGGAGCTGCGACCCGGCGCCAGCGTCGCCTACGACCGCGCGCCCCGTCCCGATGTGGATGTGACGCTCTGGGCGCGTATCGACGAGCACAACCGGGGCGTGACCTCCCCGGCCGCACCGCTCGGCTGGCTGGGCTCCAGGGGCCTTTCCTGCCTGCAGGCGCGGGACGGGGATGGCCGGGAGCATGTCGGGGAGCTCTTCTGCGAGCGGGAGGGACGGCTCCATGCTCGCCGCCCTTTGCGCCTGTTCATGGCCACCACCAACAGCGATATCGCCCGCAGCGATTGCCTCTTCTATGCGGTCCCCCTGGCGTAGGCGAGGTGGCCACCGCCGGCCCTGGACGCCCTGGGCGGCACCCGCGAGCACGGGCCGGTCTGGTGGAAGGAGGGGGCGCCGGACTGGACCCGGTAAAAGGGGGAGCACACGTCTTGCGCGAACTGGTACCGGGCCACGGGGCTCGGCGATGGCCGGTCGAGCGGTTACCATCGAGGCACCTTCATCAGCGACCGGAGAAACGTCCATGAGCGATTACCTGCTGGACGAGCACGGCCTGAGCCCGGGCAAGATCTACCGGCTCTTCTCGGGCAGCATCTGCCCCCGGCCCATCGCCTGGGTCTCGACCCGGGACGCCGCAGGCAACGACAACCTGGCGCCGTTCTCCTTCTTCAACGTGGTGAGCGTGAACCCGCCGGTGCTGGGCTTCTCGCCGCTGCTCGACGGCGATGGCAACCCCAAGGACACCATCCGCAACCTGGGCGAGGTGGCGGAGTGCGTGGTGCACATCGGCGGCGAGGGGCTGGTGGAGGAACTGAACGCCACCAGCGCGGGCCTGCCTCGCGGTGAGGACGAGTTCTCCCATGCGGGGCTCGACAAGCACCCGATGCCCGGGGTGTCGGTGCCGCGGGTGGCGGGCGCGCCGGTGGCCTTCGGTTGCCGGCTGCGCGAGATCATCCGCTTCGGCGACCAGCCCCTGGCCGGCAACCTGGTGCTCGCCGAGGTGGTGTCGATCCACGTCGACGACGCCATCTGGGACGGGCGCCACGTCGACCGCGAGGGCCTCAGGCCCATCGGGCGCATGGCCGGCAGCGACTA
>JAWWBV010000367.1:0-3357 GCA_033720795.1 Halomonas sp.
ACCCGTTCGCTCACGCCGTTGAGCACCGCCGACAGGCCGAAGCTGAGCGCCACGGCCAGCGAGATCACCACCAGCCAGTCCCCCGAGAGCCAGCCGCTGGAGACCGCGATGGCGCCGACGATCAGGCCGAACTCCGAATAGTTGGTCAGGCTGAGGGTGGCCAGCACCGACGTGCGGTGGCGCATCTTGAAGCGCATGAAGATCGTCTGATAGATCACGCTCTTCAGCGGCAGGATCAGCACCAGCAGCAGGGCGGCGCCGAGCATCTCGGTACTCGGCATGGCCGTCAGGCCGATGCTCAGGAAGAAGCCCACCAGCAAGAGCTCCTTGAGGCTGAAGATCGAGCGCGCCAGGGTCTGGGCGGCGGGGTGGGGCGCCAGCAGCAGGCCGATGATCAGCGCGCCGAGATCGCCCTTCACGCCGACGGACTCGAACAGCGCGTAGCCCAGCACCAGCGCCAGCAGCATGCCGAACAGCATCTGCATCTCGCCGTGGCCCAGCCGGTCCAGCAGGGCGCGCAGCGCAGGAGCCAGCGGGATCAGCAGCACCAGTCCCAGGGCCCAGGGACTCGGCAGCTCGCCGCTGGAGGCGGTGATGAAGAGCACCGCGAAGATGTCCTGCATGATCAGCACGCCGATGGCCAGGCGGCCGTAGGCGGTCTGCGTCTCGCTGCGCTTCTCCAGCACCTTGACCACGAAGACCGTACTGGAGAAGGAGAGCGCGAAGCCGAGCAGGGCCAGGGTGGACCAGCCGCTGTCGGCCAGCAGCGAGAGACCCATCCCCTTGATCAGGGCGAGCAGCGCCACCATCACGAGGGTCGAGGCCAGCATGTGCAGCGTGGCGCCGCCCCAGACGTCGCGGCGCAGCAGGGTGCGCACGTCCAGCTTCAGGCCGATACTGAACAGCAGCAGCACGACCCCGATGTCGGCCAGGGCTTCGAGCAGCGGGGTCTTGTCGAAGCCCAGCGCGTTGAGCGCGAAGCCGCCGGCGAGAAAGCCTACCATGGGCGGCAGTCGCAGCAGCATCGCGGACATGCCGCCGAGGAAGGCCGCGAGAAGAAAGGCCGGTTCGATCATGCACACTCCCTGTTCTGCAATCTTCGGCAAGACGGATAGTGTAGGGAAGTCGTCAGGTGAATGGCATTCATGATTTGGGGTATGCCCGTCGGCGATGACGCGGTCGTGACAGGGTGGCAACCCGCGTCGAGGGCAAATCGGGCAGAGGAGGGCGCATGGCCAGACTGATCCTCAACGGCAAGTCGGCGCAACTGCCGGAGGTGCGCGAGGCGGTCTTTGCTCGGCGGGCGGCGGGGGATGCCCTCGAGGTGCGCGTCACCTGGGAGGCCGGCGACGCCGCGCGCCTGGCGGAAGAGGCCGCTCGCGACGGCGTCGATCGCGTGATCGCCGGCGGCGGCGACGGCACCGTCAACGAGGTGGTCAACGGCCTGATGTGCGTGCCGCGGGAACGCCGCCCGGTGCTCGGCATCCTGCCCCTGGGCAGCGCCAACGATCTGGCCACCTCGCTGGGCCTGCCGCTGGCCGGCGAGCCGGCCCTCGCGGCGGCCCTGAGCCTGCCGGCGCATCGCGTCGACGTGCCCCGCCTGGACGACTGGCACTTCCTCAACATGGCCACCGCCGGCTTCGGGGCCGAGATCACCTCGTCCACCCCCAAGGGCCTGAAGCGCCTCCTCGGCGGCGGCGCCTACTCGCTGATCGGGGCCGTCAAGGCCTGGCACATCACCCACTATGCCGGGCGGCTGCGCTGGCCGGGGGGCGAGCGCCGGGTCGAGGTCTGCCTGCTGGCCATCGGCAACGGTCGCCAGTCGGGTGGGGGGCACCTGCTCACTCCCCAGGCGACCCTGGACGACGCCCACCTCGACGTGCTGATCCTGCACGACATCGGCTCGCTGACCCAGCTGCGTGCCATGCGCCACGAGCTCGAGACGCGCCCGGCCCGGGGCACCCACGTCGATACCCTGCGGGTCGAGCGGCTCACCTTCGAGGCCGACGAGCCGATGCCCCTCACCCTGGATGGCGAGCCCGACCAGCGCCAGGGGTTCACGGTGTCGATCGAACCCGCGGCGCTGTCGCTGGCGATGCCGCCCGACTGCCCGCTGCTCTCCCGGCCGGCATGAGGCTACTATGAACGCTCGGACATGAGATACGTGGCCACCGCCCTCGGGCGGACCGATTCGGGTCGACAAGGGAAGACGACATCATGAGCCTCTCGCTGATTCTCCCCGTGGTACTGCTGGGCCTCCTGCTGGTCTACGGGGTGGCCATCCATAATCGCCTGGTGGCGCTGAAGAACCGCTACCAGAACGCCTTCGCCCAGATCGAGGTGCAGCTCAAGCGCCGTCACGACCTGATCCCCAACCTGGTCGAGACGGCGAAGGCCTACATGAGCCACGAGCGGGAAACCCTGCAGGCGGTGACCGAGGCGCGCCATGCCGCCGAGGTGGGGCTCCAGCACGCCGCGGCCCGGCCCGGCGAGCCCGGCCCGATGGCCGAGCTGGCTGGCGCCGAGGGCGCGCTGGGCGCCGCGCTCGGACGCCTCAACGTGGTGATGGAGGCCTATCCGGACCTCAAGGCCTCGGAGAACATGCGTCAGCTCAGCGAGACGCTCACCACCACCGAGAACCGGGTAGCCTTCGCCCGGCAGGCCTACAACGATGCGGTGATGCAGTACAACACCTATCGGCAGAGCTTTCCCCCGGTGCTGCTGGCCGGCTCCTTCGGCCACAAGCGTGAGGCGGCCCAGCTGGAGTTCGATGACAGCGCCGAGATCCAGGCGGCGCCTCGTGTGACGTTCTGAGTCATTGCCCATGGACTTCTTTACGGCACAGGATCGTGCCCGCCGCATGACCGGCCGGCTGGTCATCCTGCTGGTGCTGGCGGTGGCCACCCTGATCGTCGCGGCGTCCCTGGCGGTGGCGCTGGCGGTGACCCTGCTCGATGCCGGCCCGCTTGCCGCCGATCCCCTGGCACGGGCCCTGGAGCCACGCCTGCTGGGCGGGGTGGCGACGGTGGTGATCCTGGTGGTCGGCCTGGGAAGCCTGGTGCGCCACCTCCAACTGCGCGCCGGCGGTAGGGTGGTGGCCGCGGCCCTGGGCGGCCGACCGCTCAACCTGGAGACCCGCAACGAGGAGGAGCGCCGGCTGCTCAACGTGGTGGAGGAGATGGCCATCGCCTCCGGCATGCCGGTGCCGGAGGTCTTCGTGCTCGAGGATCAGGCGATCAATGCCTTCGCCGCGGGCCATGATCTCGACGATGCGGCCATCGGCGTCACCCGGGGCGCCCTTGCGGCACTGGATCGGGATCAGCTGCAGGGGGTGATCGCCCACGAGTTCAGCCATAT
>JAWWBV010000368.1:0-3352 GCA_033720795.1 Halomonas sp.
CCGGTCACCGGCGAGCTGACCTACGGCCTCGAGCGCATCGCCATGTACCTGCAGGACGTCGACAGCGTCTACGACCTGGTATGGACGGTGGCCCCGGACGGCACCAGGGTGACCTACGGCGACGTCTACCTGCAGAACGAGCGCGAGCAGTCGGCCTACAACTTCGAGCACGCCGACGTCGACTTCCTGTTCGCCTCCTTCGACCACCAGGAGCGCGAGTGCACCAAGCTGCTGGAGGCCCGGCTGCCGCTGCCCGCCTACGAGCAGGTGCTGAAGGCGTCGCATACCTTCAACCTGCTGGACGCCCGCCACGCCATCTCGGTCACCGAACGCCAGCGCTACATCCTGCGCGTGCGCACCATGGCCCGGAACGTGGCCCAGGCCTACTACGACTCACGCAAGGCCGCCGGCTTCCCGCTGGCCCCCGAGGCCCTGCGTCATGAACTGCTGGCCGACGCGCCGCTTGCCGAACAGGGAGATGTCTGATGGCTGCCAACACCCTACTGGTCGAACTGGGCGTCGAGGAACTGCCGCCGAGCGCCATCGATGAACTCTCCGATGCCCTGGCCGAGGGCATCCGCCGTGGCCTGGCCGATGCCGACCTCGATGCCGGTGAGGTGCTCGCCTACGCGAGCCCGCGTCGCCTGGCCGTGCAGATCCGGGAACTGGCCGACAAGCAGCCCGACCGCGAGGTCGAGCGTCGCGGCCCGGCCCTGGCGGCCGCCTTCAAGGAGGGCCAGCCGACCAAGGCCGCCGAGGGCTTCGCCCGCTCCTGCGGGGTCAGCGTGGACCAGCTGATTCACCTCGAGACCGACAAGGGCACCTGGCTCGGGTACCGGGAGCACCAGCCCGGCGAGGCCACCACCGCGCTGCTGCCGGCCATCGTCGAGAAGGCCATCGGTGCGCTGCCGGTACCCAAGAACATGCGCTGGGGCGCATCGCGGGTCGAGTTCTCCCGCCCCGTCCACTGGCTGGTGATGCTCTACGGCAGCCAGGTGGTCGAGGCCAGCGCCCTGGGCCTCGAGGCCGGCCGCACCACCCGCGGCCATCGCTTCCACGCCCCTGCGCCCATCGAGCTCGCCCATGCCGACGACTACCTTGCCGCCCTCGAGGGCGCCTGGGTGCTGGCCGATCGTGACAAGCGCCGCGAGCGGATCCGTGAGCAGGTGCTGGCCGAGGCCGAGGTCCAGGAGGCCACGGCGGTGATCGACGAGGAGCTGCTCGTCGAGGTCAGCGGCCTGGTGGAATGGCCCGTCGCCCTGACCGGCAGCTTCGACGAGCGCTTCCTCGAGGTCCCGCCCGAGTGCCTCATCTCGTCGATGAAGGCCAACCAGAAGTACTTCCACCTGCTGGACGAGGCGGGTCGACTCAAGCCGCTGTTCATCACCGTCTCGAACATCGACAGCAGCGATCCCGACCAGGTGATCCAGGGCAACGAGCGGGTGATCCGCCCGCGCCTGGCCGATGCCGCCTTCTTCTACGACACCGACCGCAAGCAGTCGCTGGCCGCGCGCGCACCGGCGCTGGCCGACGTCGTGTTCCAGAAGCAGCTGGGCAGCCTGGCCGACAAGGCGCACCGCAACGCGGCCGTGGCCGCCTTCATCGCCGGCCGCATCGACGGCGACGTGCACGATGCCCGGCGTGCCGCCGAGCTCGCCAAGTGCGACCTGGTCACCGAGATGGTCCTCGAGTTCCCGGAGCTGCAGGGCACCATGGGCCGCTACTACGCACTCAACGACGGCGAGCCCGACGAGGTGGCGCAGGCGCTGGAGGAGCAGTACCTGCCGCGCTTCGCCGGCGATGCGGTTCCGCAGGGCCGCACCGGCCAGGCCCTGGCGCTGGCCGACCGCCTCGACACCCTGACCGGCATCTTCGGTATCGGCCAACGGCCCAGCGGCACCAAGGACCCCTTCGCCCTGCGCCGTGCGGCCATCGGCGTGATCAACATCCTGGTCAAGGGAGAGCTCAGCCTCGACCTGCGCGAGCTGCTCGAGCTGTCGGCTGCCCAGCACCAGGAGCTGCCCTACGCCGAGGGACTCGTCGACGAGGTCCTCACCTACATGCTCGACCGCTTCCGCGCCTGGGCCGGTGACGAGGGCATCGCCACCGAGGTCTACCTGGCCGTGCGGGCTCGCCCGGTCACCGAGCCCCTCGACTTCGCCCGCCGCCTGCGCGCCGTGCAGGGCTTCGCGCGTCGCGAGGAGGCTGCTGCCCTGGCCGCCGCCAACAAGCGCGTCTCCAACATCCTCGCCAAGCAGCAGCACGACGGCCAGGTTCGCGTGGATGCCGACCGGCTGCAGGAAGCCGCCGAGCAGACGCTCTACGAGGCGCTGGAAGCGTGCCGGGAGCAGGTCATGCCGCTGTTCGCCGAGGCCCGCTACAGCCAGGCCCTGGATGCCCTGGCGAGCCTGCGCGAGCCGGTGGACCGGTTCTTCGATCAGGTGATGGTGATGGCCGACGACGACGCGGTAAAGCGCAACCGCCTGGCCCTTCTGGCCGGGCTGCAGGCGCTGTTCCTCGAGGTGGCCGACATCGCCCTGCTCCAGCAGTAAGCGATCCCGCTCGGGACCCAAGGCCGGCGAGCGATCGCCGGCCTTTTTCATGTCCGGCATTTCATGGCCTCCTGCCCTGCTGGCGGCCATGCCATGTTCCACGTGGAACATCGTCGGTAACGTAGCGGCTACGACACAACCGGGATCCGCCGCCCGGCCCCCTGTGCCAATCGAGAGCCGGCAGGCAGCCCTTGGCAGACGATGTTCCACGTGAAACACTCCCGCCATCTCCTGGCCGCCACCATCGGATACGACCCATGCCCCATCCCTCGAAGCTCGTGATCCTCGATCGCGACGGCGTCATCAATCAGGATTCCGACGACTACGTGAAGTCGCTCGACGAGTTCCTCCCCTACCCCACCGCCATCGAGGCCATCGCCCGACTGAGCCGGGCCGGGTGGACCGTCGCGATCGCCACCAACCAGTCCGGCATCGCCCGGGGCTACTACAGCGAAAGGGTGCTGGAGAGCATGCATCATCGACTCCACGAGCTGGTCCACCGGGCCGGCGGGGAGATCGCCCACATCGCCTACTGCCCCCATGGCCCGGACGACGGCTGCGACTGCCGCAAGCCGCTGACCGGACTGCTCGAGCAGCTCCGCCGGGCACTCGATCTGGAGAGCCTGGAAGGTAGCTGGATGGTCGGCGACAGCCTGCGCGACCTGCAGGCGGGCGAGCCGATGGGCTGTCGACCGGTGCTGGTCCGCACCGGCAAGGGGCGTCGTACCGAGGCGAAGGGGGAAGGCCTCGGCCGGGCGATGATCTTCGACGACCTGGCCGCCTTTGCGGAGTGGCTGCTC
>JAWWBV010000369.1:0-3347 GCA_033720795.1 Halomonas sp.
GCCACGGCCTGGTAGGCGTCGGCGTCGAGCAGCGCGTCGAGCTGGCTGGCATCGTCGAGGCGCACCTTCATGATCCAGCCGTCGGCGTAGGGCGCCTCGTTGACGGTCTCCGGGGCATCCTCGAGGGCCTCGTTGACGGCGATGACCTCGCCGGCGATCGGCGCGTAGAGGTCGGAGGCGGCCTTGACCGACTCGATGACGCCGAACTCGTCGCCGACGGCGAGGGTCTTGCCGACCTCGGGCAGTTCGACGAAGACCACGTCGCCCAGCGCCTCCTGGGCATGGTCGCTGATGCCGATGGTCACGCTGCCATCGCCGTTGTCCAGGACCCATTCGTGGCTTTTGGCGTAGCGCAGGTTGGCAGGGATTGAGCTCATCATGATTTCCTATACGAAAAAGGTTTTCGGATTCGCGAATGCTAACGCCCTTGGCGGCATTTGGCGAGTCCCCCTGGGAATGAAGCGAACGGACATCCGCGCCTCGACCCGTTCACAGGGTGGTCGGCTGCGCCGGGATCGTCCAGTGGTCGACGCACCCTTGCCTCGAGGCGGCGGCGACAGTAGGCTTCTCGAGTTTCCAATCGGAAACCTGGTGCGTGGCGACCGGCCGCTGACCGACGGCGAGCAAAGGAGACATCCCGGTGCCGCCGGGCTGGTGCTGCATCGGCATGATCCGCTATCGTGAAGGCGTCCGTCCTGTCGATCTTTCGTCGAAGAGCGGCCTGGCCATGCGGTTTCGTCTTTTCGCTGCGCTCGTCTGCCAACAGGGGGAAGGCGGGCGTCGGAAATGCCTGGCGGGTCGTCACCAGCGGCAGACCACAACAACAAGTGTGCAGAAGATAATAGGGAGATTCGCGTGGAAACCTTGAACAGCATATTCGGCGCCATCAACGGCGTGGTGTGGGGGCCATTGATGCTCATCCTGCTGCTGGGGGTGGGCCTCTATCTGCAGATGGGCCTCAAGCTGATGCCGATCCGCAAGCTCGGCACCGGCTTCAAGCTGATGTGGGCCGGCCGCGACAAGAAGCCGGAGCCCGGCAAGGCGGCCGAGAAGCATGACGATGGCGAGATCTCGCCGTTCAACGCCCTGATGACCGCCCTGTCGGCCACCATCGGCACCGGCAACATCGCCGGGGTGGCCACGGCCATCGCGCTGGGTGGCCCGGGGGCGGTCTTCTGGATGTGGATCACCGCCCTGGTCGGCATGGCCACCAAGTTCGCCGAGGCGGTGCTGGCCGTGCGCTACCGGGAAACCGACAGCACCGGCTATCACATCGGCGGGCCGATGTTCTACATCAAGAACGGCCTCGGCAAGAAGTGGCTGTGGCTCGGTGGCGCCTTCGCCTTCTTCGGCGCCGTGGCGGCCTTCGGCATCGGTAATACCGTGCAGTCCAACTCGGTGGCCGACGCCCTGGATTCCACCTTCGGCCTGCCGCACTGGATCACCGGCGTGGTGATCATGGTGCTGGCCGGCGCGGTGATCCTGGGCGGCATCAAGCGCATCGCCAAGGTGGCGGGCAAGCTGGTGCCGATCATGGGCATCCTCTACGTGCTCGCCGGCCTGATCGTGCT
Source organism: Halomonas sp. (assembly GCA_033720795.1). Taxonomy (GTDB): domain Bacteria; phylum Pseudomonadota; class Gammaproteobacteria; order Pseudomonadales; family Halomonadaceae; genus Halomonas. Next base: position 1,572 of record JAWWBV010000369.1, read on the forward strand.
GGTCGTCAACGCCGACCAGATCGGCGCGGCCTTCGGCATGATCTTCACCTATGCCTTCAACCCCCATGCGGCGGTAGGCGGCTTCGCCGGTGCGGCGGTGATGGCGGCGATCCGCTTCGGCGTGGCACGCGGCATCTTCTCCAACGAGGCGGGCCTGGGCAGTGCGCCCATCGCCCACGCCGCGGCGCAGACCAAGAACCCGGTGCGCCAGGGCCTGATCGCCATGCTGGGGACCTTCATCGATACCATCATCGTCTGCACCATCACCGCCCTGGTCATCCTGACCGCCGGTGTCTGGCAGACCGGTGAGGCCGGGGCGTCGCTGACCGCGCTCTCCTTCGATGCGGCCCTGCCGGGCATGGGCAACCAGATCGTGTCGCTGGCCCTGGCGGTGTTCGCCTTCACCACCATCCTCGGCTGGTCCTTCTACGGCGAGAAGTGCTTCCAGTTCCTGTTCGGTACCCGCTCGATCATGCTCTACCGGGTGCTGTTCGTGCTGGCGATTCCGCTGGGTGCCATGGCGCAGCTGGGCTTCATCTGGCTGATGGCCGACACCTTCAACGCCATGATGGCCATCCCCAACCTGATCGCCCTGGCGCTGCTGTCGCCGGTGGTCTTCAAGCTGGCCCGGGACTACTTCGACGGCAAGGATATCCTGCCGGGCGAGGAGCTGGACCACGACAAATCCTGAGGGGTGAGTCAGGCCGGAGAGGTGCCCCGAGGGGCACCTCTCTTGCGTTGGCCCCTCGTCACGCGAGACGACGACATGAGTGAACTCAAGCATACCCCCTTGCACGCCCTGCACGTGGAGCTGGGGGCCAAGATGGTCCCCTTCGCCGGCTACGACATGCCGGTGCAGTACCCGCTGGGGGTGAAACGCGAGCACGAGCATACCCGGAAGGCCGCCGGGCTCTTCGATGTCTCCCACATGGGGCAGGTGCTGCTGCGCGGCCCGAACCCGGCCGAGGCGCTGGAGACCCTGGTGCCGGCGGATATTGTCGGCCTCGCCGCGGGCATGCAGCGCTATGCGCTCTTCACCTCGGAGGAGGGGGGCATCCTCGACGACCTGATGGTGGTCAATGCCGGCGATCACCTCTACCTGGTGGTCAACGCCGCTTGCCGCGAGCAGGACATCGCCCACCTGCGCCGGGGCCTGCCGGATCACGAGGTAGAGGTGGTCGACCGCGGCCTGCTGGCGTTGCAGGGCCCCCAGGCCGCCAGCGTGATGCAGCGCCTGTGTCCCGAGGCCTGCGAGATGGTCTTCATGCAGCACGGCCGCTTCACCATCGACGGTATCGACGTCTGGGCCAGCCGCAGCGGCTACACCGGCGAGGACGGCTTCGAGATCTCGGTGGCGGCGGAGGAGACCGAGGCCCTGGCGCGTCGCCTGCTGGCCGAGGAGGAGGTCGAGGCGATCGGCCTGGGCGCGCGGGACTCGCTGCGCCTGGAGGCCGGGCTCTGCCTCTACGGCCACGACATCGATACCGAGACCACGCCGGTCGAGGGCGGCCTGATCTGGGCCATCGGCAAGCCGCGCCGGCGCGGCGGCGAGCGGGCCGGCGGCTTCCCCGGCGCCGACCTGATCCTGCACCAGGTGGCCGAGAAGGATCACCACCGCAAGCGCGTGGGGCTGCTCGGCGAGGGCCGCGCGCCGGTGCGCGAGGGCACCGAGCTCTTCGATGCCGAGGGCGGCCACCTGGGGCGCGTGACCTCGGGCGGCTTCGGCCCCAGCGTCGGTCGGCCGGTGGCCATGGGCTACGTGGCCATCGAGGCCGC
>JAWWBV010000370.1:0-3343 GCA_033720795.1 Halomonas sp.
ATCGATACCTTCCGGGTGATCGCCTCCGAGCACCGCGAGGCGCTCGGCACCTACATCATCTCCATGGCGGCCCAGCCCTCCGACGTGCTGGCCGTGGCGCTGTTGATGAAGGAGGTGGGCGGCACGGTCAGCCTGCCGATCGCGCCGCTGTTCGAGACGCTCGATGACCTCGATCATGCCGGCGAGGTCATCGACCACCTGCTGGCGCTGCCGGGCTATCGTGCCCTGGCCGGCGATAGCCAGGAGGTGATGATCGGCTACTCGGACTCTGCCAAGGACGCCGGCCAGCTGGCGGCCGCCTGGGCGCAGTATCGCGCCCAGGAGACCCTGGTGGAGGTGTGCGAGCGTCACGGCGTCGACCTGACGCTGTTCCACGGCCGGGGCGGTACCGTGGGGCGCGGCGGTGGCCCGGCCCACGCGGCGATTCTCTCCCAGCCGCCGGGCTCGGTGAACGGCAGCCTGCGGGTGACCGAGCAGGGCGAGATGATCCGCTTCAAGTTCGGCCAGCCCGAGATCGCCCTGCGTTCCATGGAGATCTACGCCTGCGCGGTGCTCGAGGCGAGCCTGCTGCCGCCGCCGTCGCCGCGCGCGGAGTGGCGCGAGGAGATGGATCGCCTGGCCAAGGTGGCCCACGGCGCCTACGTGAGCGTGGTGCGCGAGGATCCCGACTTCGTGCCCTACTTCCGCTCGGTGACCCCGGAGGGGGCGCTCGGTCGCCTGCCGCTCGGCTCGCGGCCCACCAAGCGCCGCCAGGACGGCGGGGTGGAGACCCTGCGGGCGATCCCCTGGATCTTCGCCTGGACCCAGACCCGACTGATGCTGCCGGCGTGGCTCGGCAGCGGCGAGGCCTTCAGCGAGCGCCTCGAGACGCCGGGGGGGCTCGAGCTCTTGCGCGAGATGCGCAAGGAGTGGCCCTTCTTCGGCACCTATCTGGACATGCTGGAGATGCTGCTGGCCAAGGCGGACGTCGACATCGCCGCCTACTATGAGCATCGCCTGGTCGACGAGCCGGCCCTGAAGGCGCTGGGGGAGCGCCTGCGGACGCGCTTCGGCCGACTCCAGGACGCGGTGCTCCAGGTGCTCGACCAGCAGGAACTGCTGGAGGATACGCCGCTGATTCGGCAGGCCATCGACGTGCGCAACCCCTACATCGACCCGCTGCACGGCCTCCAGGCCGAGTTGCTGCAGCGTAATCGCGACGCCGACGGCGCCATCAGCGCGGATCTCTCCCGGGCCCTGATGGTGACCATGGCGGGCATCGCGGCGGGGCTTCGCAATACGGGTTAGGCCCTCGGCCAGCGACAAGTGTCAAGGGGCAAGCTTCAAGGAACACCATGGCAGCCTGAGATAGGGGAGTGCCATCGTGTTTCCTTGCTCCTAGAAGGGAAGGTGAATCGAGGCGGTCATCAGGTTGAGGTGTTCCAGGGCCGGGGCGTCGATCTGCTCGAACTCGAGGCGGCTCACCACCTGGCGGATCTGCAGGCGAGCCCCGAAGCCCTGGATCCTCGCCGTGCCACGACTTCCCTCGGCGCGATCGTCGATGCCGATGGGGTCGCCCTGCCATTCCGCCAGTCCCGTCTTGGCATAGAGGCCGAGGGCGCCGACGCGCACACCGGCCATCAGGCTGCCGCCGAGGCTGGTGGTGTCATGGAGCCGCGATCCGTCTTCGCCGGCGATCGGCACGTCGTCGCTGCGGTGGTAGCTGACCTCGGCGCCCAGGTCGAGCCGGGGCAGATGCTGCGGGGTGAAGCCGGCGGTGAGACGAAAGCCGGACGTGGCGCCGTCGAGGGTGGCGACGTCGTCTCCCTGGACGAGCATGCCATTGTCGAGCAGCACCAGGGGCTGGGCGATGCCGCCGTAGGCGGGCATCTCGGCCTCGATTGTCCTGTCGTCGTCGAGCTCTAGTGCGAGGTCGGCCTGGCAGGGCAGGGCGAAGGCCGTCAACAGGGCGGCCAGGGCGATGAGAACGCGCGAATCCGGATGCATGATCTCCGACCTTGAGTCGGCAGTGAAGGTGCCGGCCCGGAATTATCACCCCCTCAATCTAGCAACCGTCGCCGGGTGGCGCCAATGCGTCGGCCCGGGCCCGCAGTTCGGCCAGGTGATCGGCCAGACTCGGCGCGGCGAGGTTGTGTCGCTCGGCCGCGGCGAGCAGCGGGGCGAGGATCGCCTCGTGCTCGGTGAGGCGTCCCGCCTGGATGTCCTGCAGCATGGAGGCGCGATTGGCGGCCGTCGCCTCGATGACCTGCCACACCAGGCGTCGCCAGCCCTCTAGCGCCTCACCGTCGGGCGGCGTGATGCCCTCGGCGGCGAGGATCGGCGCGAGCTCGGCGAGCAGGACCTCGACCCGGGGGCGGAAGGGCGCGTCGCGAAGCTCGCCGTTGCGGATCCCGAAGCGGGCCACCAGCGGATTGATGGCCGCGTTGACGGCGAGCTTGCGCCACAGCCGAACACGGATGTCGTCGACCGCCTCGGCGGGCAGGCCCGCGGACGAGAGGGTGTCGGCCAGCCGCGCGGCGAGCGCGCGATGACGGCCATCCAGGCTGCCGAGGAAGGTGTGGCCGTGCCCGGCGTGGGTCACCCGGGCATCGTCCTGGACGTGAGCGCCCTCGGTGGTGGTGGCGCACAGCACCGGCCCCGCATGGCGTTCGCTGAGCCGCGGCTGGCAGGCGTAGCCGTTCTGCCACAGGACCAGCGGCACCCCAGCGGGCAGGTGGTCGGCCAGGGCGGCGTGGGCCGCCTCGGCGCCGTGGGCCTTGGTGGTCAGGTGCACCACGTCGGCGGATGGCGACGGCAGGGCCTCAATCAGGGCCACGTCGACCCGGCACACGAGTGAGGCATGCTCCGGGGTGATCAGCGTCTGTTCGGCGGGCAGCGAGCGGCGGGCGATCAGCGTCACCTCGGCCGTCCCGGTCAGTCGCAGGGCGATCAGCCGGCCCAGCGCCCCGGGGCCGACGATCCAGTGTCGCGTCAGTGTCATGGCGACTCTCCGCTCGCGTGGGGGATTCCGGCGTCGTCGTGATGCGTCATGTGGGCCGCCGGCGTCGGGGCGTGGCGGTGCTCCGGCGGCGCGGGCCGGCGCGTTTCTTGCCGCCCTTGGCCGTTTTCCCCCTGGGCGTCGGCGCCTGCTCGCCCTGGGCGCCGGCGAGCGAGGTACGTATCCGGCCGGCGTCCGCGGCGCCGAGCAGGCCGCGCAGGTCCTCGATCAGCGCCGCGAGGAAGGGGGCGGGATCGTCGCCCCGCTCGGCGATGGCGCCCAGCCGCTGCTCCCAGAGGGCGGTGCGCTCCGGGCGGCCCACCGCCTCGGGCAGCGAGGCGATCAGCGCACTGCCCAGCCGGGTGG
>JAWWBV010000371.1:0-3342 GCA_033720795.1 Halomonas sp.
CAACGTCGCGGTGGCCGCCGCCCACGCCCGAGAAGCCCTGGGCTGCCGGCGGGTGATGATCATCGACTGGGACGCCCATCACGGCAACGGCACCCAGGAGATCTTCTGGGCCGATCCCGATGTGCTGTTCTTCGACATCCATCGTGCCAGCCCCTTCTACCCCGGTTCGGGTCAGCTCGACGAGGTCGGCGCCGGCCGCGGCGAGGGCACCACCATCAACGTTCCGGTTCCCGCGGGCACCGGCGATGAGGCCTACCTCAAGGCCTTCCGCGACATCCTGTTCCCAGCCGCGGACTGGTTCCGGCCCGATCTGATCCTGGTCTCGGCGGGCTTCGACCCGCACTGGCACGACCTGGCGCTGAACGTCTCCTACGAGGGCTTCGGGGCCATGACCGGCCTGCTGCAGTCACTCGCCGAGCGACACTGCGACGGCCGCCTCGTCTTCGTGCTGGAGGGCGGCTACAACCTCGAGTCGCTTGCCCGGGGCACCCATGCCGTGCTCTCGGTGCTGGCCGGCGAGCCTCCCCCGGCGCCCGGCAGCTGCGGGGTGGCCGAGGTGGAGGCGGCCGCCGTCTTCCATCGCGGCGCTTTCCTCGATGCGGAGTCGGAAACAGAGACCCGGTCTGCGGCGAAGGACGCCTGAGGATGACCACGGTGCGCGAGGAGCCTCGGAAAAGACCAGAGCGGAAGGACTCGCCCTCCTCATCTGGCGTGAAAACCGGGGCCAACGCCTCTGTCGCCTCTCGATGCAGGGCTCAGTCCATCCTTGCCTTGAGGACCACGCCCGCCGAGAACGCCAGCATCAGGAAGGCGCAACTGAAGAAGGTCGTCTCGGCCGAGATCGGCTGTCGCAGCCATAGGGCCGCCGCGATGATCGCCGTGATCGGCTCGAAGCCGTAGGGAATGCCCGCCACCCCGGGGCTCAGGGGTTCGCGCCCGTCGTCGCCATGGGCCACCCCGAGCTGCAGCAGCGTGTACCCCAGGCCCGTGCCGACGGCGCCCGCGTGTATGACATCCCCGTTCCCGGCGGCCTCGAGCAGGCCGGCGATGGTCGTGTCGGTGATCAGCAGCGCCAGGCTGTAGAGACAGATGGTCGCCCCGCCGATCAGCAGGATACGTAGCCGTCGATGCCGCCGAGGAAGGCACCGGGCAGGTGCCGGAGACGGGAGGGAGCGCGCAGCCGACACCCCCTTCCCCGCGGATGCGCCATACTGACAGCGCGACACGACACGGCGAGGCTCCGGCATGACCCAGGACACCTTCAATGGCCGCTTCCGCCGCCGCTACCTCAGCCACGAGGCGCTGACCCGCCAGCTCGAGACCTGGGCCCGGGACCACCCCCGACTGGCCCGCCTGGAAAGCATCGGCGTAAGCCCCGAGGGGCGCGACATCTGGGTGCTGACCCTCGGCCCCGAGCCGGATCGCCGGCGTCCCGCCGTCTGGGTGGACGGCAACATGCACGGGACCGAACTGGCCGGCTCCAGCGTCGCCCTGGCCGTGGCGGAGATGGTCCTGGCGCTGCACCTCGCCCCGGACCGACTGCCGGTCGACTGGCCCGAGCACCAGTGTCGGCATCTGCGAGAGGTGCTGTTCCATGTCTGCCCGCGCATCTCGCCGGACGGCGCCGAGCAGGTGCTGCGCCAGGGCGGCTTCGTGCGCTCCGCCCCTCGGCGAACCCCCGGCAGCCCCGATCGCCCGAGTTGGCGCAGCGAGGACCTGGATGGCGACGGTCGCTGCCGCTACCTGCGCTGCCAGGACGAGGCGGGCGACTTCGTCGCCTCACCGGACCACCCGGGCCTGATGCTGCCGCGCCGGGTGGAGGACCCGCCTCCCTACTGGCGGCTCTACCCCGAGGGGGTGATCGAGCACTGGGATGGGGTGACGGTTCCCGAGCCCGACTGGCTGGCCGACACCCCGGACTTCAACCGCAACTTTCCCTGGGGCTGGCGGCCCGAGCCGGATCAGGTCGGCGCCGGCCACTACCCCGGCGACGCCCCCGAGACCCGAGCCATCATCGACTTCGCCCTCGCCCACCCGAATCTCTACGCCTGGCTCAACCTCCACACCTTCGGGGGGGTCTTCATCCGCCCGCTGGTCGATGCCCCGGACCGTGACATGGACCCCCAGGACCTCGCGGTCTACCGACAGCTGGCCGCCTGGGGCGCCTCGCTCACCGGCTACCCCACCGTGAGCAGCTTCGAGGAGTTCAGCTACCAGCCGGAGACCCCGCTGCATGGTGACCTCATCGAATTCGCCTATCACCAGCGCGGCTGCCTGGCCCAGGTCTGCGAGCTCTGGGACCTCTTCCAGCGCCTCGACCTGCCCCGTCCCGAACGCTTCATCGACCATTACACCGCACTGGACCGCGAGCAGATGGCGCGGCTCGCCCGGTGGGATCGAGTCAGCAACGGCGGGCGGCTGTTCGACGACTGGCATCCCATGACGCACCCTCAGCTGGGCGAGGTGGAGGTCGGCGGGCTGGACCCGGGCCTCGGCATCTGGAACCCGCCGCCTGAGGAGCTGCCGGCGATCTGCGACGGCCTTTGCAGCTACTGGCTGCGGGTCGCCTCGATGATGCCGCGCCTCGTCATCGAGGCGGTGCATTGCACGCCCCTGGGCGAGGGATTCCATGCCCTGGACGTGACGGTCGCCAACCATGGCTACCTGCCGAGCTACGGCGTCCAGGCGGCCCGACAGCGTCCCTGGAACAGTGGACTGGAGGCCGAGGCCAGCACCACGGGCTGTCGGCTCCACGACCCCGCACGGGCTCGCCAGCGGCTGGGCCACCTGGAAGGCTGGGGCCGGGGCCTCGGCGACGGCGCCCAGATGCCCTGGTACCAGCGCTCCCGCGGCAACAGCCACCAGGCCCGTGCCGAATGGGTGATCCAGGGGGAGGGCGAGGTGACCCTCCACATCGCCAGCCCCCGGCTGGGCAGGGTGTCCCGCAGCATCCGGATCCCCGACCCACCAATGACGGCTCCGCGAGTCCCTGCCCGGGCCGCCCCTGACACTCCGCGAAGATGAGTACCCCATGGACGTCGTACTGAAGCAGGTCACCCGCGAGAACTTCGAGGCCGTCATCGCGCTGGAGGTGGCGACGTCCCAGCGCGACTATGTGGCCAGCAACCTCTACTCCCTTGCCGAATCGTCCTTCCAGCCCACCCTCCACCCCCGCGCCATTCACTGCGACGGCGAGGTGGCGGGCTTTCTCATGTACGAGTCGTTCGAGCAGGAGGGACGGCCTCCCGCCTACAGCATCTTTCGCCTGATGGTCGACCGACACCACCAGGGACGAGGCATCGGACACCGGGCCATGCGATGTGTGCTGGACGAGATCAGGGC
>JAWWBV010000372.1:0-3325 GCA_033720795.1 Halomonas sp.
AGCGGCCAGATCAGGATCAGGTTGAAGACCATGTTGGCGACCATGGCGATGATGCCGACCTTGACCGGCGTCTTGGTGTCCTGGCGGGCGAAGAAGCCAGGCGCCAGCACCTTGATCAGCATGAACGCCACCAGGCCGACGGCATAGGCGCGCAGGCTCATGGCGGCCATGGTGATGTCGCGCTCGGTCATGGCGCCGTAGTGGAACAGCGAGATCAGCAGCGGCTCGGCCAGCACGGACAGCGCCACGGCGGCGGGCAGGCCGAGCAGCAGCACGGTGCGCAGTGCCCAGTCGAGCATCGCCGCGAAGTGCTCGCCGGACTGCTCGGCGTGGCGCCGGGAGAGCGCCGGCAGGATCACCGTGCCGATGGCGATGCCGAACACCCCCAGCGGCAGCTCCACCAGGCGATCCGAGTAGTAGAGCCAGGAGACGCTGCCCGCGGCCAGCAGCGAGGCCAGCACGGTGTCGAGCAGCAGGTTGATCTGCGATACCGAGACGCCGAACAGCGCCGGCGCCATCAGCCTGAGGATGCGCCGCACCCCGCGGTGGGCGAAGTCGGGCCAGGGTCGCGGCAGCAGCCCCAGCCGCGCCAGAAACGGCACCTGGAAGGCCAGCTGAGCGCCACCGGCGATCAGCACGCCCCAGGCCAGCGCCATGGCCGGCTGATCGAACAGCGGCGTCAGCAGCAGCGCGGCCCCGATCAGCGACAGGTTGAGCAGCACCGGCGTGAAGGCCGGCACGGCGAAGCGGTTCCAGGTATTGAGCGTGCTGCCGGCGAAGGCGGTCAGCGAGATCAGCAGCAGGTAGGGAAAGGTCAGGCGCAGCATGTCGGCGGTCAGCGCCAGCTTTTCCGGGTCGCGGCCGAAACCGGGCGCGAAGGCCCACACCAGCCAGGGAGCGGCCAGCATCGCCAGCGCCGTGATCAGCGCCAGCACCGCCGTGAGGCTGCCGGCCACCGCGTCGAGCAGCTCCTTCACCTCGCGCTTGCTGCCCCGGGTGGCATATTCCGACAGCACCGGCACGAAGGCCTGGTTGAAGGCGCCCTCGGCGAACAGCCGGCGCAGGAAGTTGGGGATCTTGAAGGCGACGAAGAAGGCGTCCGCGCCGTCACCGGCCCCGAAGAGGGTCGCGATCACCACGTCGCGCACCAGCCCCATGACCCGCGAGAGCATGGTCATGACGCTGACGACCAGGCCGGAGCGCATCAGGCCGCCCGCCTTGGGCGCCACGGCCCGATCGTCGTCGGCGACCACCGGCGTAGCGTCGGGCTTGTCGTCCCGGGACTCGGGGGGCTGTTCGTGATCCATCACCGTCTGCTCCTCGTGCGGCGCGCTCGACAAGAATAGCGGACACAAAAAAACCGGCCGCAGCCGGTTTTTCTGCTGGCGCTCGACCGGCTTACGCCGCGAGTGCCTTGATGCGCTTGTTCAGGCGGCTCTTCATGCGAGCGGCCTTCTTCTTGGACATCACGTCCTTGTCGGCGATGCGGTCGATGACCGGCTGCGCCGCCTTGAAGGCGCCCATCGCCTCGGCGTGGTCACCGCTCTGGATGGCCTTGATGACGCGCTTGACGTAGGTACGAACCATGCTGCGCTGGCTCGCCTTCAGTACACGGCGACCTTCTGCCTGACGGGCACGCTTGCGGGCTTGCTTGCTGTTAGCCACTGACTGTCTCCTTGGAGAAAGTTGTTGCCACCGACTGTGGGTGGCATTTGATAACGTTTTGATCCAACAGGGAAATAAAAAATCCCCGCCGGCCTGGCCATCTTTCCCGACGGCGCGTTTGAGCGCCATCGTCTACGGGCCGTGTCTGAGAGGATGGCGTATCCTATCACGCGCCCCCAGGGCTTGCCAGCCCTGAACGCCGGCAGCCCGGACACCCCCGGCCCGCACCGCGCGCGGCCGGGGCGAGGTGCCGGATCACCCGGCGGCGCCCTGAAGCTCCCCTAGAGCACGACCAGATTGTCGCGGTGGATCAGCTCCGGCGCTTCCATGTAGCCGAGGATCGCCTCGATCTGGTGGCTCGGCTTGCCGACCAGCAGGCGGGCCTCGTCGGCGCCGTAGTTGACCAGCCCCTTGGCCACGCGATGACCGTTCTCATCGACGCAGAGCACCATGTCGCCGCGGCGGAACTCGCCGCTGACGCCGGTCACGCCCACCGCCAGCAGGCTTGAGCCGCTGCCCTGGAGCACCTTCACCGCTCCGGCGTCCAGTACCAGACTGCCGCGCACCTGCAGCTGCCCCGCCAGCCAGCGCTTGCGCGCCGCCATCGGCGCCTGCTCCGGCAGCAGCAGGGTGCCCAGCCGCTCGCCCTCGGCCAGTCGCGTGAGCACCGCCGGCTGGCGCCCGCTGGCGATCACCGTGACCGCTCCGGAGCGGGCCGCCAGCCGAGCCGCCCGCACCTTGGTGGTCATGCCGCCGCGCCCCAGGGCCCCGCCACCGCCGGCCACCGCGGCCAGGCTCGGATCGTCGGCGCGCCCCTCGGCGATCAGCGTCGCCTCGGGATGGCTGCGCGGGTCGGCATCGAAGAGCCCCTCCTGATCGGTGAGGATCACCAGGGCATCCGCCTCGAGCAGGTTGGCGACCAGGGCGCCGAGGGTGTCGTTGTCGCCGAAGCGGATCTCGTCGGTGACCACGGTGTCGTTCTCGTTGACCACCGGCACCACCCGCAGGCCGACCAGGGTCCGCAGCGCCGAGCGGGCATTGAGGTAGCGCTTGCGGTTGGAGAGGTCGTCGTGGGTGAGCAGCACCTGGGCGGTCAGCAGGTCATGGCGGGCGAAGTGGCCCTCGTAGCACTCGGTGAGGCCGTTCTGCCCCACCGCCGCCGCGGCCTGCAGCTCGTGCACCGCCGAGGGCCGCGCCTGCCAGCCCAGGCGCACCATGCCGGCCGCCACGGCCCCGGACGAGACCAGCACCACCTCGATGCCGCGACGGTGCAGCTCGGCGATCTGGTCGACCCAGCCGCCGATGGCCGCCTCGTCGAGGCCGCGACCGTCGTTGGTCAGCAGCGCGCTGCCGATCTTCACCACCACCCGGCGGGCGCGCTTGAGCGCCTCGCGACCGATCACCTGCTCATTGCGTTCCATCCGACCCTCGGTTCACCGTCGGCAGGCGCTCGGCCTCCGCCACGTCGATGCCCTTGCGGCGCGCGTAGTCCTCGACCTGGTCGCGCCCCACGCGGCCCACGGTGAAGTAGCGCGCCGCGGGGTGCGCGAGGTAGAGGCCCGAGACGCTCGCCGCCGGCAGCATGGAGCAGCTCTCCGTGAGCCGGATCCCCGCCTCCTCGGCGCAGAGCAGACGGAACAGCGTGCGCTTCTCGGTGTGG
>JAWWBV010000373.1:0-3322 GCA_033720795.1 Halomonas sp.
ACCGTCTCGCGCAGCGCGGCGGCGAGGTCCAGCGGCGCCACCGCCTCGGCCTCGCCGAGGTGGCGCAGCCGAGCCAGGCTCAACAGCTGCCCGGCGAGCCGGCTGGTGCGCCCGGCGCCCTCGTGCACGGCGGCAAGCGCCGCCCGCCACTCGGCCGGGTCCTCGCTGGTGAGCGCCAGCTCGCTCACGCTCTGCAGCCCGGCCAGCGGCGTCTTGAGCTGGTGGCTGGCATCGGCGGTGAAGCGCAGCAGCGCCTCACGGCTCTGGCGCTGGCGGGCGAAGAGGTGATCGAGGGTCTGGGCCAGCTCGCGCATCTCCTCGGGCACCCGGGCGTCCAGCGGGCGCATGTCGTCGGCGTCGCGGCGGCGCAGCACCCGGCGCAGCCGGCGCATCGGCCCCAGCGCCACCCGCAGGGCCAGGGCCATCAGCACCCCGGCCAGCAGCACCATGGCCACGAAGCGGGTCAGGGTGCGCTCGAAGAGCTCGTCGGCCAGCGCCATCCGCCCGGCCCGGGTATGGCCGACCCAGACCTGCACCGGCTCCTGGGAGACCCAGCCCGCGGAGTCCACCTCGCGGCCGTAGAGCCGCCAGGCCTCGCCGTCGAGGCGCGCGGTCAGCGCCAGGGGCGCGTCGGCCGCCCGCTCGCGCCAGCCGGGCTCGAGGGCGAACGGCAGGTTGGTGGAGACGGGCGCGCCGTCGGCGTCGAGCACCGCGTAGAAGACCCGCTCCTGGTGCCGGGTGGCGAGTATCTGCAGGGCCGCCGCCGGCACCTCGATCAGCGGCTCGCCCTGCTGCCACTGCACCGCCTCGGCGATGGTCAGGGCGGCGGCCTCGAGCTGGCTGTCATAGGCGCGCTCGGCCGCGCGATGGCTGCTGACCCGGGCCTCGATCATCAGCAGCGCCCCGAGCCCGGTGACGGTGACCAGCAGCCACACCGCCAGGCGGCGCTTGAGCGAGCCCGTGACCTCGATCACCCGGCCTCGTCCTCCAGCCGGTAGCCGAGCCCGCGAAAGGTGCGGATCTGAAGCCCGGAGCCGGCGAGCCGCTTGCGCAGCCGGCTGACGTAGACCTCCAGGGCGTTGGAGCCCACCTCGTCGAAGCCGAACAGCCGCCGCTCCAGCGCCTCCCGCGGGGCGATGCTGCCGGCGTGCAGCAAGAGCCCCTCGAGCAGCAAGAGCTCGCGGCGCGGCAACGCCAGCGGCGCCTCGTCGAGGGTCGCCACGCCGGTGGCCGGATCGAAGCAGAGGCGCCCGTAACGCAGGCGGTTATCGCTGCGCTGCTGGCTGCGCCGCAGCAGGGCGCGCACCCGGGCCTCCAGCTCGGCGATCGAGAAGGGCTTGGCGAGGTAGTCGTCGGCGCCGAGGTCGAGGCCCGAGACCCGGTCGTCGATGCCGTCCCGGGCGGTGAGGATCAGCACCGGGGTGGTGTCGCCGCGGTCGCGCAGCGCGGCGAGCAGCCCGAGGCCGTCGCCGTCGGGCAGGCCGAGGTCGAGCAGGATCAGGTCGAAGCGGTCGTGGCGCAGGGCGGCCCGGGCCTCGGCGCAGGTGGCGAAGACCTCGACGGTATTGCCCAGGGGCGCGAGCGCCCGCTCCAGGGAGCGCGCGATCAGCGCATCGTCCTCGATGACCAGCAGGCGCATACGACCAATGTCTCAGACGGTAAGGGGGAAGGTGACAGGTTCATGAAAGGTGGCGGCCCTAGCATCGCCCTGGCCATCACGCGAGGCAGAAGCGGGCCTCGCCCACCTCGCATAACAAGAGAACAGGAGTTCGCCATGAAGATCAACACGGCCATCCGCCACGCCTCCGGCCTCGCCCTGCTGGGCGGCGCCCTGCTCGCCGGCTCCGCCCAGGCCGCCGGCGATGCCGAGTGCATCGCCCCCGCCAAGCCCGGCGGCGGCTACGACCTGACCTGCCGCCTGGCCGCCAACGGCCTGCTCGAGACCGGCCGCATCGACTCGCCGATGCTGGTGACCTACATGCCCGGCGGCATCGGCGCCGTGGCCTACAACCACGTCAACGGCGTGCGCACCGACGACGAGAACCTGATCGTCGCCGCCAGCACCGGCGCCGCGGTCAACCTGGCGCTGGGCAAGTTCGGCCAGTACGACGCCGACGAGGTGCGCTGGCTGGGCGCCCTCGGGGTCGACTACGGCGCCATCGTGGTCGGCGCCGACGCGCCCTGGCAGTCGCTGGACGAGCTGATGGCCGATCTCCAGGCCAATCCCGGCGAGATCGCCTTCGGCGCCGGCGGCACCGTGGGCAGCCAGGACTGGATGAAGGCCGCGCTGACCGCCAAGGCCGGCGACGTCGACCCGCGCGACCTGCGCTACGTGGCCTTCGAGGGCGGCGGCGAGGCGCTGGCCGCGCTGCTCGGCAACCACATCCAGGTCTTCACCGGCGATCTCTCCGAGCTCCAGTCGCAGCTCGAGAGCGGCAAGGTCCGCGTGCTGGCCGCCCTCTCCGAGGAGCGCATGGGCGGCCCCTACGCCGAGATCCCCACCGCCGCCGAGCAGGGCTACGACGTGCAGTGGCCGATCTGGCGCGGCTACTCCATGGGCCCGGAGGTCAGCGACGCGGCCTACCAGGCGTGGGTCGAGCGCATGCAGGCCCTGGCCGAGGACCCGGCCTTCGCCGAGATCCGCGAGGCGCGCGGCCTCTTCCCGATGTCGCGCTTCGGTGACGACTTCGACACCTACGTGAAGGAGCAGGTCGCCGGCTTTAAGTCACTGGCCGAGGAAGTGGGGCTGAAATGAGCCAAGTCGCCAAGCCGGTCGCCGACCGGCTGTTGGGGATCGTGCTGATCGGCCTGGCGGCGTTCGTCGCCGTCCAGGCCATCAATCTCGAGGTCCCGTTCAGCTACGAGCCCGTGGGTCCACGGGCCTTTCCGCTGGGTCTTTCGATCCTGCTCGCCGGCCTCTCGCTTCCGCTCGTCGTCAGGCCCGGCGCCGACGGCCACTGGCCGCACAAGGCACTGGCGCTGCGCCTGCTGCTGGTGCTGGGCCTGCTGCTGGCCTACGCCATGCTCTTCACCCGCCTGGGCTTCATCCCCACCTCGCTGCTGGTGGTGGCGGCCCTGGCGAGGCTCTTCGGCGCCAGCGTCGGCAAGGCGCTGATCACCGGCGTGCTGCTCTCCGCGGGCAGCTATGTGCTGTTCACCGAGGGCCTGGGCATCGCCCTGCCCGCCGGCACCTGGCTTGCCGCGCTCACCTAGAGGACTGCCACCATGTTCGATTTCCTGATCGAGGGCTTCGGCGTCGCCCTGACGCCGCTCAACCTGGGGCTGGCCTTCCTCGGCGCGCTGCTCGGCACCCTGTTCGGGG
>JAWWBV010000374.1:0-3314 GCA_033720795.1 Halomonas sp.
ATCAGCCAGCCCATGAGCCTCGCAGGCAAATGGCCCGCGTAAGGCTCCAGCTGCGCTCTCGGCCGCATGTCGGGCAGTGCCAGGCTCATTTCGACTTGCCTCCCCGCCGGGCACGGCCGGGCGTGATCATCCTCACCCGCGCCTTGGCGCGCCGCTGCGTAGGCGGCGTCTTGGGCGGCGCTGCCTCCTGGTCATGGCTCCCTGGCACCTGGGCCTCCGGGACCTGGGGCGACTGCACCGTGACCCAGGCGAACACCGGCAGGGAGAGCCGCCAGTAGATGGCCGAGAGCCGCAGGCCCAGGGTCACGCCGAGGCCGGTGGCGATGGAGATGCCCAGCGGCGCGGACAGGGCCTCCAGCCCGACGAAGGCCACGCCGCCGGCGATAGAGGCGATGGCATAGATCTCGCGGCGCAGCACCATGGGCACCCGACGGGCCAGCACGTCGCGGGTCATGCCGCCGGCCACCCCGGTCAGCAGGCCCATGAGCACCGCCACCACGCCGGGCGCCTCGAGCGTCAGCGCCTTGTGGGCGCCGATCACCGTGAACAGGGCCAGACCGAAGGCGTCGGCCACGGGCAGGAAGACCCGCGACAGGCGGTGGATATAGTGAAAGCCGAGGACCGACAGCCCCACGGTCGCCAGGATCACCCAGAGGTAGGTCGGGTCGGTGACCCAGAACACCGGCCGCACCCCCAGCACCAGGTCGCGCAGGGTGCCGCCGCCGATGCCGGTCACCGCCGCCAGCACCAGCATGCCGAAGGGATCCATCCGCGCGCGGCAGGCCAGCACCACCCCCGAGAGGGCGAAGACGATCACTCCCGCCATGTCCAGCCAGTAGACCAGCCCCGTCACGTCGTCTCTCCCTTGGGTACACGCCGGGCAGCATAGCGCATCACGGCGCGGTTTGGCCCCATCGTGGACGAGATGGCGCCGTCGGGCCGCTCACGGCAGGTCGCGCCCGAAGCGCTCGAGCTGCATCTCGCGCAGGCGACTGATCACCCGCCGGAAGGGAAAGGCGAGATAGCCCTGGGGATAGAGCCCGTCCATCGCCACCTCGGCCTCCAGGTAGAGGGGGATGCGCCGGTCATAGCATTCATCGACCAGGGCAATGAAGCGGCGCACGCCGTCGTCGTGGCGAGAGAGCTCGGGGAAGTCGCGATCACCGGCCGCGACCCGCGCCGCACCGTCCTCGGTGCCCCGGGCGATGGCGCTCGACGGCGCGTGACGGTTCAGCCGGGGGACCTCGCCGAGCAGCACCTGATCGAAGCGGTCGCCGAGGGCGATGAAGTCCAGCGCCGCCAGCGGCGCCTCGCACAGGTCGCCATAGCGACACCAGAGCACCCGCTCGCTGCGCCTGACCACGGCAACGGGATGGTGCCCCAGCTCGATGGGGGCGTGACACACGGGCCGATCCCCGCGCAGCCGCTCGAAGACATCGGGCAGAACGCTCGGCTGCCCCGGGCGTGAGACCCAGTAGCGGGGATGGGCCCGGCCGGGGTGCAGGCGATGGTCCTGTCCGCCGTCGAGCGCGACCACCCGGCTGTGCCGTTCGATGGCGGCGATGGCCGGGAGGAAGCGCTCGCGGTTGAAGCCCTCGGCGTAGAGCTGGTGCGGCGCCTGGTTCGAGGTGCAGACCAGGGTGAGCCCGTGGTCGAACATCGCGCCGAACAGGCCGCCGAGGATCATCGCGTCGGCGATATCGCCGACGAACAGCTCGTCGAGGCACAGCACCCGGACCTCGTCGGCCAGCTCCCGGGCCAGCGCCGTCAGCGGGTCGGCGGTGCCGGAGAGCCGGAACAGGCGGTGATGCACCCAGCGCATGAAGTGGTGGAAGTGCTGGCGCCGCGAGGGCACGCCGAGGTGGCGCTGGAAGAGATCCATCAGCCAGGTCTTGCCGCGCCCCACCGGCCCCCAGAGATAGACCCCGGGCACGCCCTCCGATCGCTCGTGCACGGCGTGGCAACAGGCCTCGAGGTGCACCACCGCCTCTCGCTGGGCCGCGTCGTCGACGAAGCTGGTACGCGTGACCGCCTGCCGATAGGCCGCCTGCGGCGACGTCGCCTCGCCGTCGATCATGCCGTCGCTGGTCATCGAGCCCCCTGCGGATCCGCCTCCCTCACGTGCGGACGGATGCTACAGGAACGGGCCCGCCCCGTCCCGGGGCGGGCCCGCTCGACGGCTCCCCTCCTTGGGCTCAGCCCCGCTGGAAGGGATAGACGGCACCCAGCGAGAGCAGCCGCGTCAGCTCGTCCAGGGCGGTGAGGGTCTCGGCGGCGAGCTGCGGGTCGGCCAGGTCCTCCGGGGCCAGGCGATCCCGGTAGTGACGCTCGACCCAGGCAGTGAGATCGCCATGCAGCCCGTCGTCCAGCAGCACCCGTCCGGAAAGCGCGGCCCGCTCGGCCGCCGAGAGCACCACCCGCAGGCGCAGGCAGGCGGGCCCGCCGCCGTTGCGCATGCTCTGCTTGACGTCCTTGACCACCACCTCGCCGATGGGGTTATGGCCGGCCAGCAGGTGGTCCTGGATGGCACGCCAGACGCTCTCGCGCTCCTGGCACTCGCCGGGCACCACCAGGGTCATGGTGCCGTCGGGGTTGGTGAGCAGCTGCGAGTTGAACAGATACGAGGCCACGGCGTCCTCGAGGCTCACCGCCTCCTCGGGCACCCGCACCGGGATCAGCGGCGTGGGCATCTTCGCGCGCAGCTCGTCCAGGGTGCCCTGCTCGTCGAGGAAGGCCCGCTCGTGATAGAGCAGCACCGGGCCGTTGCCCACCGCGATCACGTCGTTGTGGAAGACCCCGGCATCGATCGCCTCGGGATGCTGCTGGGCGAACACCACCTGGGACTCCGACAGGCCGTGCTGACGGGCGATCGCCTGGCTCGCCTCCAGGGTCTGGCGCGCCGGGTAGCGACGCGGCGCCACGCCCTCCCCGGTGCCCCAGCCGAAGGCCGCCCGGCCATAGACGAACAGGTGCACGCCGGGCTCGCCGTACTCGCCGCACAGCCGGGTGTGGTTGGCCGCCCCCTCGTCGGAGAAGGCCGGTGTGCCCGGCAGCGCCGGATGGTGGGCGAAGTGGCGCGCGTCGCGGAAGATCGAGGCCAGCACCCGGCCGGTGGTGTCCGGCTCCAGGTAGCGGTGAAAGCTCGACTGCAGGTTGGCCGGCGTGAAGTGCACCCGGCCGTCCGGGGCGTCGGCCGAGGGCGTCACGGTCGCCGCGTTGGCGGTCCACATGCTCGAGGCCGAGCAGACCGCGCGCAGCAGCTGCGGCGCCTCGCCGGCCGCCCGGGCCAGCACCTGGGCATCGCTGCCCTGGAA
>JAWWBV010000375.1:0-3309 GCA_033720795.1 Halomonas sp.
GGACTTCGGCGACTACGAGGGATGCACCTGGGAGGCGCTCAAGGACGACCCGGACTATCGGGCCTGGGTCGACAGCCGCGGCATGCGGGCGACTCCCGGCGGCGAATCCGCCGACGACCTCTGGGCACGGCTCTCCGACTGGCTCGACGAGGTGCTGGCCGAGGCCCACGCCCACGGCCATCGGCGGGTGCTGGCGGTCAGCCATGGCGGCGCCATTCGCGAGCTCTCGCGGCGCCTGGAGGGCGCCGACTTCTGGGCCGGCGTGGTGGGCCAGGCCCAGGGCCGGCGGTTCGTCTTTACCCACGGCGAGGAGGGATGGCAATGCGGCTGTTCATCGGCGGTGCCTGCGCCGGCAAGCGCGACCTCGTAGCGAACCGCTTCCCCGCGGCGACCTGGTGGCGGGCGGGGGAGGGCGCCTTCCCCGACGGCTGGCGGGCGCGGCTCGCCCCGGGGCGGTGCCTGGTGATCACCGGCTGGCTCGACGGCCTCGCCGCGGCCCTGGTCGACGAGCCCGACGACGACCGGCTGCGGGCCCGGCTCGTCGCCGAGCTCGAGGCGATGGTCGAGGCCGAACGCCGAGGGCAGGGCGAGGTCGTGCTGATCCTTGCTGAGGTGGGTCGCGGCATCGTGCCGCTCGAGCCGGTGGAGCGGCGCCTTCGCGACCTCGCCGGCTGGCTGGGCCAGGACGCGGCGGCGCGGGCCGACGAGGTGTGGTACGTGCGCCATGGCCTGGCCCGCCGCCTCTCCGTTTCTTGATCGCCGCCTGAACGTCGTCTGCTTCGGGCATGAGCCGCGTCAACGACGCCGGCGATTCGCGTTGACGCCCCCGGGGCCGGTTGCTAGCTTAGCCGCACTCTCAGGTGCCGGCGGAGAACGCTTCGCCGGATAAACGGGAAGTCGGTGCGCCCTTGCGGCGAGTCCGACGCTGCCCCCGCAACGGTGATCGAATCGAGGTCCGCCACTACCGTCATTGGTAGGCCACTGTGCCCCGCGGCATGGGAAGGCGGCGGTCCGGAAGGTGTCCCCCTGGCTCGGCCAGGCCCTTCGTTCGTCAGCCCGGAGACCGGCCTGAGAGCACATGCCGGATCGCGGCGGGCGATCACGAGGCGGGTCTCCCGGCACCAGGCCGCGGGTACCCGCGGCCTCGCTCCCTTCCGCCGGCCCACCAGAAAAAACGCAAGGCGCCGTGCGGGTGAGCACGGCGGCAAGGGACCCACATGAACACCATTCACGCCTCCCGTGGCCTGGCGACCTTCGCCCTGGCCGCGCTGCCACTGGCCGTGCAGGCCCAGGGCACGTCGACCACCTCCGACGAGGTCGTCGCCGAGACCCTCAATCCGCTGACGGTCACCGCCACCCGCGCACCGCGCACCGCCAACGAGACGCTGGCCTCGGTCACCGTGATCGACGAGGCCACCCTGCGCCGCCAGGACCCCACCGATATCACCGACCTGCTGCGCGGCCAGCCCGGCGTCGACGTCTCGTCCAATGGCAGGTTTGGCAAGACCAGCAGCGTCTTCATGCGAGGCACCGGCAGCGAGTCGACGCTGCTGATGATCGATGGCATTCGCCTGCGTTCCGCCACCGCCGGCAGTCCGGCCTGGCAGTTCCTCGAGCCGCGCATGTTCGAGCGCGTCGAGGTCGTGCGTGGCCCGCGGGGCAGCCTCTACGGCGCCGACGCCGTGGGGGGCGTGGTGCAGCTGTTCACGCCCGAGGGGGAGGGGGCGCCCACGCCGCGCATCTCGCTGGGTGGCGGGAGCTTCGATACCCGGCGCGCCAGCGCCTCGCTCTCCGGTAGCGAGGGCGGGACTCGCTACCACGTCGCCGCCAGCCGCCTGGAGACCGACGGCTACGAGATCGTCGAGGGCGAGGGCGACACGGGCTACGACAACACCACCGGCCTGGTGCGCCTCGCCCACGGCTTCGATAACGGCGCCGATGTGGGTGTGCTGGCCCTGCGCGCCCGGGGTAACACCGAGTACGTGGGGGGCCACCAGGACTTCGTGCAGCAGGTCGCTGGTCTCTACGGCGAGCTGCCGGTGACCGAGGCCTGGCACAGCCGCCTGACGCTCAGCGAGGCCCGCGACGAGATCGACGACTTAGCCAGCTACGGCGACTCCAACTTTGACACCCGGACCCGTAGCCTGCGCTGGGACAACAATGTCTGGATCGGGGCCCATGAACTGGTGGTTGGTGCTGAATACCTGGAGGACGATATTGCCGGCACCGACACCGGCTTTTCCACCTTCGAGGAGGAGAGCCGGGACAACATGGCCGTCTTCGCCCAGGCGCTGATGGACTTTTCTCCCCTGACCCTCCAGGCCGGGCTGCGTCACGACGACAATGAGGCCTTCGGCGAGGAAGTTACCGGCAGTCTGGCGCTGGGTTATGCCCTCGACGACCACCACACTTTGCGGGCCAGCTACGGCACCGCTTTTCGTGCGCCCTCCTTCAACGAGCTCTACTATCCCGGCTTTGGCAATCCGCAGATCGACCCCGAGCGCTCCGAGACCCTGGAGCTTGGCGTGCGCGGCCAGTTCGGCAAGGGCTTCTGGGATCTGGCGCTCTACCAGACCGAGGTGGAGGACCTGATCGCCAATGCCCTTGTCGATGGTCGCTTCGCGCCCTTCAACGTCGACGAGGCGAGGATTCGTGGGGTAGAGCTGGCCACCGGCGCTGAACTGCGTGACTGGTCGCTGCGAGCGGCTCTGACCTACACAGACCCGGAAGACCGCGAGACCGGCAATCAGCTTTCGCGCCGCGCCAGTCAGAGTGCACGCCTGGACGCCGACCGAGAGGTGGGCGACTGGATGCTCGGCGGATCGCTCGTGGCCCAGAACCATCGCTACAACGATGCCGACAACGAGAAGCGTCTGCCAGGCTTCGGCATCCTCAACCTGCGCGCTGGCTGGCAGTTCGCCCCGCTGTGGTCGGCGCGGCTGACGCTGGAGAATGTCTTCGACCGTGAGTTCGTGACGGCCTATGACGGCTTCAACGACTTCGCCTATCAGGACGCCGGCCGCACGGCCTTCCTCAGCGTGAACTTCGGTCAGTGATGGTCTCTCGCGCGCGGCTCGTCACGCTGGCGACCCTGCTGCCATGGCTCCTGGTCGGCCTGTCCGACCCGGTGGCCGCCGAGGTCTGCGTCGCCGACGATGCCGGGCGTGAGGTCTGCCTGGACGCCCCGGCGCGACGCATCGTCGCGCTCTCGCCGGGCGTCACCGAGCTGCTCTACGCCGCCGGCGCCGGCGAGCGGGTGGTCGGGGCGGTCAGCTTCAGCGACTATCCGGCCGAGGCGGCGCGGCTGCC
>JAWWBV010000376.1:0-3297 GCA_033720795.1 Halomonas sp.
ACCGCCGGCTTGTAGGCCTCGGCGCCGGCGTTGGACATGATCCGCCCGGCCGGGATGGCGCCGTTCTCCAGCGCCCAGCGAAACTTCGGCAGCCACGCCTCGGCCTGATCGCCCTCCACCGCCGCCAGGGCCTTGGCGACGCGCTCCCAGGTGGCATGGACGTCCTTGTCCACGGGGTGGCCGTGACGGTCCTTGAGGCGATACTTGGCGTCCCAGATATCGCGGGACGGCGCCTGCAGGGGCACCTCGTTGGAGGTCTTGACGGCCTTGGCGGATGTGCTCATGTCGGGGGGTCTCCAGAGCGGTGTCGGGGAAATCGGTATCGAGAGAAACGCGGGGCAACGGGTCAGCGATCGCGCGCCGTGAGACGCTCCAGGCGCAGCAGCCACTCGCCGAGGCGCCCCTGGGCGAGGCCCTCCTCGCGCCCGTCGAGCAGGTTCTTGACCGTCAGGCCAAGCTCGGTGTCGCCCTCGATCAGCAGGCGACGCTGGAAGAACAGGCTGTCGGGGTCCTCGCGCCGGGTGGCCAGGCACAGGAACTCGCGCCAGCCACCGCGGATGATCGCCTCGCCGGGCTCGCGACAGAGCACCAGGCGCTGCTCCACGAGGCTCAGGGTCAGCGTCACGCCGAGATCCTCCAGGGTCAGGCTGATCCGACGCCCCTCCAGGGCATCGAACTCGCCCTCCGCGAGCGGCTCGGCGAAGGTGCGGTTGAGCAGCGGCTCCACCAGCCGACGCTTGACGCCCAGCGGCACCCGAGGGTCCAGGGCGCGGATCAGGCGACTCGGGGTCGGCGGGCGTGGAAGCAACAGCGTCGCATGGGGCAGAGACATGTGAATTCTCCTGATGACGTCGAGGCGGCAGGGCCGCCGGAGCGCTCATCCTAGGGAGCATCTAAACCGCCTGCACTGATGTGCGTCAAGGCGTCGCCAGCACCACGCTCCCCGAGGGCTGCGTACCATATATAGACCACCGAAAAGACCCAAGCACAAGATGTGCAAGAATCGCCTCAACGCACGCGATCACGCCGCCGGGCCGTTCGCGGCGCCAAGGCACCGCCGGGACAGGGCACCGCCGCGACGGGGCTCCATCGAGGCGGCGGGGCGCTCGGCGCCGAACGAAGTAGCGGCGCCGGCACGCGGCTTCATCCCCCCTGTCCCGCCCCCAGGCGATGTGTTGCCGATACCTGCCTCACTCACCCACGGCTGCCCCGGTCTTTCCCCGGCGCTTGGCCGATTTGTGCCCGCCTTGCTCGAGCCGGGTCGAGCATAAACGTTGACTCATCATCTATTAAATATATTTAATGCTTTATTGTGGTGCATAGTTTTTTGCGATTTTGAAGGGATTTCGCGTCAATACTATGCCCAATCCCCGCATGACCCATGCGCTTGCTGCATAATGGTGCATTGCCTTATAGTGCGTGGAACCTTTTTCCAGCGCACAGGAATCGCCCCATGCCCTACGTCCACGACACCCTCGAGGCCCTGCGCAAGAGCAGCCCGGCCCAGACCGAGTTCTACCAGGCCGCCGAGGAGGTGCTCGAGTGCCTGCGCCCGCTCTTCGAGCGCAGCCCCCACTACCTCGATCACAGCATCATCGAGCGCATCGTCGAGCCCGAACGGCAGATCATGTTCCGCATCTGCTGGACCGATGACGCCGGCAAGGTTCAGGTCAACAAGGGTTATCGCATCCAGTTCAACTCGGCCCTCGGCCCCTACAAGGGCGGGCTGCGTTTCCACCCCAGCGTGACCTCGGGGACCATCAAGTTCCTGGGCTTCGAGCAGATCTTCAAGAATGCCCTCACCGGCCTGCCGATCGGCGGCGGCAAGGGCGGCTCGGACTTCGATCCCAAGGGACGCTCGGACGGCGAGATCATGCGCTTCTGCCAGGCCTTCATGAGCGAGCTCTATCGCCATATCGGCCCGACCACCGACGTGCCGGCCGGCGACATCGGCGTGGGGGCGCGAGAGATCGGTTTCCTCTACGGCCAGTACAAGCGCCTGACCGGCCGCTACGAGGGCGTACTGACCGGCAAGAGCCTCAACTGGGGCGGCTCCATCGGGCGCAAGGAGGCCACCGGCTACGGCGCCGTCTACTTCGCCGAGAACATGCTCGAGGCGCGCGGCGAGACCCTCG
The DNA here is from genome assembly GCA_033720795.1 of Halomonas sp. Classification (GTDB taxonomy): domain Bacteria; phylum Pseudomonadota; class Gammaproteobacteria; order Pseudomonadales; family Halomonadaceae; genus Halomonas. The sequence continues at coordinate 2,136 of JAWWBV010000376.1, forward strand.
CGGGCAAGACCTGCCTGGTCTCCGGCGCCGGCAACGTGGCCATCTACACCATCGAGAAGCTCCTTGAGCTCGGCGCGATCCCCGTCAGCTGCTCCGACTCCCGCGGCACCCTGCACGACCCGAACGGCATCGACCTGGCGCTGCTGCGCGAGCTCAAGGAGGTCCAGCGCACCTCGCTGGAGGCCTACCTGGCCCAGCACCCCGAGGCGCGCTATATCCCGACGGGCGACTACCCGGCCGACGGCCACGCGGTATGGCGCCTCGAGGGCGAGGTCGCCTTCCCCTGCGCCACCCAGAACGAGCTGACCGAGGCCGACGCCGAGACACTGCTGGGCAACGGCGTGACCTGCATCAGCGAGGGGGCCAACATGCCCTCCACCGCCGCGGCCGTGGATCGCTTCCTGGCGGCGAAGATCGCCTACGGCCCCGGCAAGGCGGCCAATGCCGGTGGCGTGGCGACCAGCCAGCTGGAGATGGCGCAGAACAGCAGCATGGAGCAGTGGCCGCTGGAGAAGGTCGACGCCAAGCTCAAGGCGATCATGGCCGACATCCATCGCCAGTGCGCCGAGACCGCCGCCGAGTTCGAGGACCCCACCAACCTGGTGCTGGGCGCCAACATCGCCGGCTTCCGCAAGGTCGCCGACGCCATGATCGAGCAGGGCGTCTGCTGAGGCGATCGCCAGGCCACAAGAGCACTGCGGCGCCCCGAGGGGCGCCGCAGTGCGTTGGGCGAGAGGAAGCGCGCCGGGCGGCGATGGCCGCCGGCTCAGACGGTGCGCGAGTAGCGCCCGGTGCTGTGGCTCAGGTAGGCGTCGAAGGCCATGGCGGCGTTGCGCATCATCAGCCGCCCGGCGGGCAGCACCTCGAGGGCGGCATCGGTGATCGCCAGCAGGCCGTCGTCGACCATCTCCTCGAGCTCCTCGAGGGCCTCGGCGAAGGTGTCGCGGAAGACGATGCCGTGGGCCGCCTCGATCGCGGCGAAGTCGATGCGGCCGTGGCACATCAGGGCATTGATCACGTCGCGGCGCAGCACGTCGTCGGCATTGAGGCGGTAGCCGCGCATCACCGGCAGCCGCCCCGCCTCGAGGCGCGCCTGGTACTGGGCGGTCTCCTTGACGTTCTGGCTGTAGCTGTCGCCGACCTTGCCGATGGCGGTGTTGCC
>JAWWBV010000377.1:0-3284 GCA_033720795.1 Halomonas sp.
CAGATCCAGATCCTTGAGCAGGGTGCGCAGGTGCCAGGGCGGGTCGGCGAAGTCGCTCGCCGCCATGCGCGGGGTGAGGATGCGAAACGGCGTCGAGTCGGCGAAGCCGCCGGCCAGCGCCTCGGTGAGCCGGCCGGCCTCCACGCCACTCGCCTCGGCCAGCGCCACCATCTCGGCCAGCACCGCCGCCTGGCAGCCGACGACCATCTGGTTGCACACCTTGGTCACCTGGCCGGCACCCACTGGGCCCATATGGGTGATGCGCGCGGCGAGGGGCGCCAGCACCGGGCGGATCGCCTCGACGTCCTCGGCCTCGCCGCCGCACATGATGGCGAGGCTGCCCGCCTCGGCACCGGCCACGCCGCCGGAGACCGGCGCATCCACCCAGCGCATGCGGCATTCGCTCTGGAGCCAGTCGGCGAAGTCACGCGTCGCCGCCGGGTCGCAGCTGGAAAGATCGATCAGGCGCTGGCCGGCGCGGCCGTGCTGGGCGACGCCGCCCTCACCGAACACCACCTCCTCGACCACGGCGGTATTGGCCAGGCAGAGCAGCACCACGTCCACCTCGGCCATCAGTTCCTCGATGGAGCCCGCCACCCGGGCGCCGGCTGCGGCCACTCCGGCGGTCTTGTCCGGCGAGCGGTTCCAGACCGTGACGTCGAAGTCGGCTGCCAGCAGGCGGCGAGTCATGGGGTCGCCCATCAGGCCGATGCCGATGAAGCCGAGTCGTGGTTGGGTCATGTGAACTCTCCGCAGGAAAAGATGCCAGCATGCGTTATGGAATGCTTTTCCATCAAGTGATCGTTGCGTGCGCATGGTCTCGGTACGCCGCATCATGCGCCGCCGTTTGGACGTCTCGGCGGGGCTCGCCTAGGGTAGGAGACCTGCCCGGCCGAACGAGCGCGGGCCCGACCTCTGTCCGCCGGGAGAATAGGCATGCGACTCCGGATCCTGTCCGACCTGCATCTCGAACACTTTGCCGAGGGGCGCGACCTGCCGTGGGTCGATGCCGATGCCGTGGTGCTGGCCGGCGACATTCACACCGGCTGCCGGGGGCTCGCCTGGGCGGCCGAGCGCTTCGCGGGCATGCCGATCCTCTATGTGCCCGGCAATCACGAGTACTACGGTGGTTCCATGCCGGCCCTGCGCGTCGAACTGGCGGGCGAGGCCGAGCGGCTCGGGATCCACCTGCTGGATAACCGCACTCTCACTCTGGGCGGCGTGCGCTTTCATGGCCTGACGCTCTGGACCGATTTCGCCCTCTACGCCGGAATGCCCGAGCTCGATGTCCCCCGCTGCGAGCAGGTCGCCCGGCGGGTGATGCTCGATTTTCGGTGCATCGAACAGCCGTTGGGTGAGGTCTTCACCCCGGCGGAGAGCCGGCGCCTGCACGCCCAGTCCCTGGCCTGGCTGGAGACCGAGCTGGCCCGGCCCTGGGAAGGCCCGCGGGTGGTGATCAGCCACCATGCGCCTCTGGGCGACTGCATTCCGCCCGTCTACCGGGGCGATCCATTGTCGCCGGCCTTCGCTTCCGGGCTGGTATCGCTGATGGGGCGCATGGATCTCTGGCTTCACGGACACGTGCATGAGCCAGTCGACCTGCGCGTGAAGGGAACGCGAGTGGTGGCCAATCCCGGCGGCTACCCGAATGAATTCGAGCCGGCTCGCTTTGCTCCCGAGTGCGTGGTCGAGGTCTAAAGGGCGTTCATGCCCAAGCCGGCCTTGGCGTCGCCTGGGTCAAGGGAGAGATGGCCTGCGATCAGAAAGCGTTCGGAGGCGGGCGGTCGTGTCCGGCGAGCGGTTCCAGACCGTGACGTCGAAGTCGGCTGCCAGCAGGCGGCGAGTCATGGGGTCGCCCATCAGGCCGATGCGGATGAAGTCGAGTCGAGGTTGGGTCATGGGGGCTCTCCGTTTGCGAGGGGTGGACGATGGGGTCGAGCGTCGCTTGCGCCATATGTGGGCATAAACTGCCACGCCGTCACCTGACGGCAGAAATCAGATCGGCAGCAGGTCGAACCGCGTCAGCAGCCAGATCACCAGGCTGATGGTCACGAAGGAGGCGAGGGTGCTGACCATCAGGCCTGCGGCGCTAGTATCGCCCTGGCCGTACTGCTTACCGAAGAGCGGGTAGACGCTGATCATGGGGGCGCAGGCGAACAGCATGCCGCCGGCGATCAGAAGAGGGTCCGGGTCGGGCAGCAAAAGGAAGAGGGCCAGCACGGCCAGGGGGTGCAGGAAAAGCTTGCCCACCACCACCTGACTGACATCCATGGCCATGCCGCGCACCTTGATGCCATGGAGCATGCCGCCGATGGTGAAGAGGGCCGCGGGACCCGCCGCATCGGCCAGCATGCTGACGGCCTTGGCCAGCGGGCCCGGCAGCTGCAACTCGGTCAGAGCGAGGAGGATGCCGATGAGTAGCCCTATCAGGATGGGGTTGCGGATCAGGCGAGCGAGGGTCTGGCGTGCCACCTGCCCGAGGCCGTTGCCGTGCTGGCGGCTGGCCTCGGCCAGGATTAGCGCCGAGGGAATGATGAACAGGGTCTCCACCACCATGTTGAGCGCCATGAAGATCGCCGCCGGTGGGCCGATCGCCATCAGGGCGACCGGGTAGCCGATGAAGCCGCTGTTGGAGGCCGACATGCCCAGGGCGTGGATGGCGCCGGCATCCAGGCGCTTGCCGCGCAGCCCGACGGAGAGCGCCAGCCCCAGCAGGAAGGCCGCCAGCGACCCCAGCCCGTAGGCCAACAGGTAGGTCGGGTTGAAGACCTCCGCCAGGGGGTAATCGGTCAGGGCGCGGATGATCAGCGAGGGCAGCGCCAGGTACATGACGAAGGTGCCCACGCCCTGCATGTTGTCGCGACTGAGCAGGCCGGTGCGAGCCGCAGTGAAGCCAGTGCCGATCAGCAGGAAGATCGGCAGCGTGATCGCCAGTATCTCTAGCACTTCGCCGTCCTTGGAGTGGCAGGTGGAATCAGCTGACGCTGGCCCGGATCTGTCGGGCCTTCTCCTGCAGCAGCGGCAGGTACTGGTGCATCAGGGTGTCGAAGTCGATGCGGGCCGCATTGGTACTGATGTTGATCGCGCCCAGCAGCCGGCCGTTGGCATCGAAGGCCGGCACCGCCACCGAGCGCAACCCGGAGTCGAGCTCCTGGTCGGCGATGGCGTAGCCCTGTTGGCGCACCTCGAGGATACAGCGCTTGAGCTCGGCCTTGTCGGTGATGGTCTTGTCGGTATGTGGCTCGAGGACCACCCGCGCCAGGAAGGCGTCGAGCTCGGCCTCG
>JAWWBV010000378.1:0-3283 GCA_033720795.1 Halomonas sp.
CAGTTCTTCATGAACAGGCCTTCGACCTCGTACCCCTGCTCGAGCAGCAGCAGGGCGGACACGGAGGAGTCGACGCCGCCGGACATGCCGACGATCACCTTGCCTGTGGTGGCGGTCATGGGCGCCCTCGGAATCGGTGTGTCATAAATGGGGCGCGATTATACATGATGTGAACGCCTGGCGCCGAGCCAGTGGTCGGCTCGATGCTTGTCTTTCGCGGCGACAGCGCCCGGTGTGCCGGACCATCGCGGGGGCGCTGTGAATACCTCCCTGTACGCTACCTTTTCCTTCCCTGGAAAAGGACCCCCGCTTCGCGCTGCCCCCGGCGCCGCTTGCTGGGTGTCATCATCCGCTTGGCCGCTTGGCCGCTTGGCCGCTTGGCCGCTTGGCCGCTCAGCGCTCGTGAATCACGTCCATGGGGTAGAAGCGGCTCGCCAGCGCATCGCGGATGCGCCGCATCACCAGCGGGCTTCTCAGGCGGCCCTCGCGCTCCAGCGCCTCCAGCTCCTCGAGGGTCAGCCAGTGAACGGCGAGGATGGCCGGGTCCAGCTCGTTGCCGAGATGGGCCAGCGCCATGCCGAAGAAGCCGTGGCTGTGGAAGGTCGCGCCGTCCGGCGCGTGGTAGACGTAGATGCCGAGGTAGTCGGTGATGCCGACCTGCCAGGCGGTCTCCTCGCGCAGCTCACGCAGGGCGGCGTCGCGGATGCGCTCGCCGGGCTCGAGGTGGCCGGCGGGCTGGTTGAACAGGGTCTCGCGCCCGCCGCGGTCCTCCTCGACGACGAGGAAGCGGCCGGCGCGTTCGACCACGGTGGCTACGGTGACGAAGGGGTGCCAGCGGCTCATGGGCGTCTCCTCGGCGGGCGGCGGCGCTGGGCCGGCGGCTTGGGGGCATGCAGGGTCTGGCGGCGCCATTCGCCGGGCGCCAGGCCGTCCAGCCGCCAGGGGCCGATGGCCACGCGCACCAGGCGCAGGGTGGGGTGGCCGACGTGGGCGGTCATGCGCCGTACCTGGCGGTTGCGCCCCTCGGTGATGGTCAGCTCCAGCCAGGTGGTAACGGGGTGGCGCCGGGCGTCCAGGGGCGGGTCGCGCTCGGGCAGGCCGCTCGAGGCGAGCCGCCGCACCTTCGCCGGTCGGGTGCCCCCGTCCTTCAGCTCGACGCCGTCGCGCAGCGCCCGCAGGGCGTCGTCGTCGGGGACGCCCTCGACCTGCACGCGGTAGGTCTTGGGCTGCTTGTGGCGGGGGTGGCTGATGCGGTGGATCAGCTCGCCGTCGTCGCTGAGCAGCAGCAGCCCCTCGGAGTCGTAGTCGAGCCGCCCGGCCGGGTAGATGCCCGGCACGTCGATGGCGTCGGCCAGGGTGGCGCGGCGCTCCCCCTCGCCGCTCGCCCGGTCGGTGAACTGGGAGAGCATGCGGTAGGGCTTGTGCAACAGGTAAAGGTTCATCGTAGCCATCCACTATACCGAGCGTCCGACACCACGCAATGCTCGGTGCCGGAACGCAGCGGCTCCCGTCCGCCGGGAGCGGACGGGAGCCGTAGGGGCCGCCCGGGAAGGGCGGCGGGTCGCCTCGGGGGCTACCTTCAGCCCTGGGCGACCAGCGCCAGGGCGTCGTTCAGGGTCTTGCTGGGGCGCATGACGCCGCGCGCACGCTCGGCGTCGGCATGGTAGTAGCCGCCGATGTCCACCGGATGGCCCTGCACGCCGTTGAGCTCCTCGAGGATGGTCGCCTCGTTGGCCGTCAGCGTCTCGGCCAGGCGGGCGAAGAGCCGCTTGAGCTCGGCATCCTCGTCCTGGGCGGCCAGGGCCTGGGCCCAGTAGAGGGCGAGGTAGAAGTGGCTGCCGCGGTTGTCCAGCTCGCCCGCCTTGCGGGAGGGCGACTTGTTGTGCTCGAGGAACTCGCCGGTGGCCTTGTCCAGGGCCTCGGCCAGCAGGGCCGCGCGGGCGTTGCCGAACTGCTTGGCGAGGTGTTCCAGGGAGGCGCCCATGGCGAGGAACTCGCCGAGGCTGTCCCAGCGCAGGTGGTTCTCCTCGATGAGCTGCTGCACGTGCTTGGGCGCGGAGCCGCCGGCCCCGGTCTCGAACATGCCGCCACCGGCCATCAGCGGCACGATGGAGAGCATCTTGGCGCTGGTGCCCAGCTCCAGGATCGGGAACAGGTCGGTGAGGTAGTCGCGCAGGATGTTGCCGGTCACCGAGATGGTGTCGAGGCCGCGGACGACGCGCTCGAGGGTGTAGCGCATGGCCCGGACCTGGGACATGATCTTGATGTCGAGGCCCTCGGTGTCGTGCTCCGCGAGGTAGGCCTGGACCTTCTTGATCAGCTCGTTCTCGTGCGGGCGGTAGGGGTCGAGCCAGAACACCGCCGGCATGCCGGAGTCGCGGCAGCGCGCCACGGCGAGCTTCACCCAGTCACGGATCGGGGCGTCCTTGACCTGGCACATGCGCCAGATGTCGCCCTCCTCGACGGTCTGGGAGAGCAGCACCTCGCCGGTCTCCAGGTCGGTGATGTTGGCGACGCCGGCCTCCGGGGCCTCGAAGGTCTTGTCGTGGGAGCCGTACTCCTCGGCCTTCTGGGCCATCAGGCCGACGTTGGGCACGGTGCCCATGGTGGCGGGATCGAAGGCGCCGTGCCACTTGCAGAAGTTGATCATCTCCTGGTAGATGCGGGCGAAGGTCGACTCCGGCATCACCGCCTTGACGTCCTTGAGGCGGCCATCGGCGCCGTACATCTTGCCGCCGGCCCGGATCATGGCGGGCATCGAGGCGTCCACGATCACGTCGCTGGGCGAGTGGAAGTTGGTGATGCCGCGGGCCGAGTCGACCATCGCCAGTTCCGGGCGCTGGTCGTGACAGGCGTGCAGGTCGCGGATGACCTCCTCGCGCTGGGTCTCGGGCAGGGTGTCGATCTTCTCGTAGAGGTTCGCCATGCCGTTGTTGACGTCCACGCCCAGCTCGTCGAACAGCGCGCCGTGCTTCTCGAAGGCGTCCTTGTAGAAGATCTTCACGCAGTGGCCGAACACGATGGGGTGCGAGACCTTCATCATGGTCGCCTTCACGTGCAGCGAGAACATCACGCCGGTCTGGCGCGCATCCTCGATCTCCCGCTCGTAGAACTCGAGCAGCGCCTGCTTGCTCATGAACATGCTGTCGATGACCTCGCCCTCCTGCAGCGAGACCTCGGGCTTGAGCACATGGGTCTGGCCGCCCTTGGCGATCAGCTCCATCTTCACCTTGCGGGGGCGGTCCAGGGTCATCGACTTCTCGCCGTGGTAGAAGTCGCCGCC
>JAWWBV010000379.1:0-3278 GCA_033720795.1 Halomonas sp.
GGCGCGGCCTGGGGCTGGTGCCCGAGGGGCGCCGCTGCTTCCCCAACCTCTCGGTGCGCGAGAACCTGGTCGCCACCGCCCGCCCCGGGCCCTGGGACCGGGGGCGCGTCGAGGCGCTCTTCCCACGGCTGGCCGAGCGGCGCGCGCAGCTCGCCGATACCCTCTCGGGCGGCGAGCAGCAGATGCTCGCCATCGGCCGGGCGCTGATGACCAACCCCCGCCTGCTGGTGCTCGACGAGGCCACCGAGGGCCTGGCCCCGGTGATCCGTCAGGAGATCTGGGCGGCGCTGCGCCGGCTCAAGGCCGAGGGCCAGTCGATCCTGGTCGTCGACAAGTCGCTCGGCGAGCTGCTGCCGGTGGCCGATCGCTGCACCCTCCTGGAGAAGGGTCGCACGGTGTGGACGGGGCGCCCCGCGGCGCTGGACACCTCGCTGCGCGCGCGCTACCTGGGGATATAGGAGCGCGCGGCCTCAGCGATGGCAGTCGGCGATGGCCTCGACAAAGCGGCCGCGCCTGGGGTCACAGGCCCGGTCGATCCCCCCCCCCCGGGTGGCCGGATGGTGACAGCCCACGGGGCGCGCCTAGCCCGACCAGTGGTAGCCGCGACGGGGCCGGTTGGCCGCGAGCAGCAGACCCAGCGGGACGAGCGCGAGGATCAGGAAGCCGACCAGGGTCCAGCCGGGCAGCGAGAGGCCGAGCACCCGGATGCCCACCTCGGCGCACTCGCCGGAGCCGGAGAGCACCCGGGAGAGCACCTGCTGCCAGGGCAGGATCTCCATCATGTAGTCGAGGCCCGGACCGCAGCTCGGCACCTGGTCCGCCGGCAGCGACTGCAGCCAGAGGTGACGCCCCGCCACGGCGATGCCGCTGCCCACGGCGGTCAGCGACAGCAGGCCGTAGAGCACGGCGCCCAGGCGCCCCTCGGGATTGTGGAGCGCGGCCACCAGGAACACCGCGGCGGCGGCCAGCACCGCCAGGCGCTGGAGAATGCAGAGCGGGCAGGGCTCCAGCCCGACGACATGTTCGAGCACCAGGGCCACCCCCATCATCAGCACGCAGAAGGCGAGCCCGGCGAGGCTCCAGGCGCGTACGTCCAGGCGCCGGAGATCGTCGATCATGAGCGCTCCCCCGTCGTCAGCGGGGTGACGCTGCGAACCTCCCGGGCGCGCTCGAAGTAGCGGGCCAGGAAGCTGTCGAAGTCCTCCTCGTCGGCCGCCTCGAGGTCCGCCTGCTGGCCGAGGGAGCTCGCCACCAGGTCATCGAACAGGGCCTCCCGGGCGGGATCCATGGGCGTGTCGCGAAAGCCCTCGGCCTGTTCCCGGGCGAGGCCAAGCATGGCCTCGAGGAAGGACTCGCCGGTCGTCTCGAGCCGCTCCAGCAGCCGCCCGGAGGGTGTCAGGGCGGGATGCTCCAGGAGCGGCGTCAGCGCGGCCAGGGCCTCGCGGTGGGGCTCGCCCTCCTCCAGCCGGTCGAGCAGCTCGGCCACCGGGGCCATCTCGGCCAGGATCTCGCCGCCCCAGTCGGCGATGGAGCGGTGCCGGCCGTCCTGCAGCAGGCGCAGCGCCGGGTCCCGGCCACGCTCGACCACCAGGCGACGGTTGTCGTCCAGCCGATCGCACTCGTCGTCGGGGATCCACGGGCTATCGCTGAGCAGACACCACATCAGGAAGGTGTCGAGGAAGCGGATCTGGGTCTCGTCGACGCCCAGCGGCAGGAAGGGATTGAGGTCCAGGCAGCGCACCTCGATGTATTCGACCCCGCGGGCCTCCAGCGCCTGGCTGGGGGTCTCGTCGTGGCGCGCCACCCGCTTGGGGCGGATGTCGCTGTAGTACTCGTTCTCGATCTGCAGGATGTTGGCATTGAGCTGGCGCCACTCGCCGCCCTCGTTCACGCCCCGGCGACGGTAGTCCTCCCAGGGGGTGGCGATGGCGTGGCGCAGGGTGTTGACGTAGTTGGAGAGCGAGTTGAAGCAGATCTTGAGCTGCTCCTGGACCTTGTTCTGGTAGCCCAGGTCCGACATGCGCAGGCTGGTGGCGTGGCGCGACACCAGGGTGTCCTCGCCGTGGCGACGAAGCTTCTGCGGCAGTTCGCCGTCGGGCAGGAAGCTGCGATCCAGCGCCGGCGAGGCGCCGAAGAGGTAGAGCAGCAGCCAGCTGTGGCGACGGAAGTTGCGAATCAGGCCGAAGTAGCGCGCCGAACGGTAGTCGTCGAGGGGCGTGTCGGTGTCGCCGTCGAGCTCGCGCAGGCGCTCCCAGAGGTCGTCGGGCAGCGAGACGTTGTAGTGCACGCCGGCGATGGCCTGCATGATCCGCCCGTAGCGCAGGTCCAGTCCCTTGCGGTAGACGGTCTTCATGACGCCGACGTTGGAGTCGCCGTAGTCGGCGATGGGCACGCTGTCGTTGCCGTCGAGCCGCGCCGGCATGCTCGCCGGCCAGATCAGCTCGCCCCCCAGGTGGCGATAGCTGAAGCGGTGCAGGTCGCCGAGGAAGGCCATGGCATCGCCCGGCCGACAGTAGACCGGCGTGATGTACTCCAGCAGCGCCTCGGAGTAGTCGGTGGTGATGTGTGGATGGGTCAGCTTGGACCCCAGGGCGGCCGGATGCGGCGTGGCGGCGATGCGCCCCGCGCCGTCGACGCGCAGCCCCTCCTTCTCGATGCCGCGACGCAGGCGGCCGACACGCCCCTGGTCGGCCAGCCCCTTGAGTCGATCGACGCGGGCGTTAAGGGATTCGGACAAGTTGGTCACCATATGGAAAAAGGCGGGCGCCCGGGCGCCCGACAAGCATCAGATTAGGGCGCGGCCCGGTGGCGGTTCAAGGACAGCGATGCGTCACGCTCAGCGCCCCTTCTTGGCCTTCAGGAGCGCCGCGCCCAGGGCGCCCATCTGGCCGCCCTGCTCCGGCTTCGGGGCCTGGCTGCGCGCGGCCTTGCCGCGGCCACGAGCCTCACCACCGGCGCGACGCGACTTGCCGGCGGGACCCTCGTCGCCCGGGGCCTCCGGCTGATCGCCAAGCCGCATGGTCAGGCCGATGCGCGAACGGGGAAGATCCACGCTCATCACCTTGACCCGGACGATATCCCCGGCCTTGACCACGCTGCGCGGATCCTCGACGAAGCTCTCGGAGAGCGCCGAGATATGCACCAGGCCGTCCTGGTGCACGCCGATGTCGACGAAGGCGCCGAAGTGGGTGACGTTGGTCACGCTGCCCTCGAGGATCATGCCCGGCTCGAGGTCCTTGAGGGTCTCGACGCCCTCGCGGAACTCGGCCGCCTTGAAC
>JAWWBV010000380.1:0-3277 GCA_033720795.1 Halomonas sp.
CGCAGCGAGCGGCTCACCGACGCCGCCCGGCGCCTGGGGCTGGACCACTCGACCCTGTCGCGGCGCACGCGGCGCTTCGAGCAGGCGCTCAATACCCAGCTCTTCGAGCGTAGCACCCACGGCTACCACCTCACCGAGGCCGGCCAGCAACTTCTCGCCCATGCCGAGGAGATGGCGCGCCACGCCTTCGAGGCGGGCGAGAGCCTCACCGACAAGAACCACCAGATCAGCGGCCAGATCCGCCTGGGCGTGACCGAGGGCTTCGGCACCTGGGTGATCGCCCCGCTGCTCTCGGCCTTCTGCGAGCGCCATCCGGGCGTGACCCTGGACCTGCTGGCCCTGCCCCGGGTGGTCAACCTGAGCCGCCACGAGGCGGACCTCGCCATCACCGTGGAACGCCCGGTGAGCCCGGGTCTCGTGATCTCGCGGCTCTGTGACTATCGGCTGCGCCTCTACGGCAGCGAAGCGTACCTCGCTCGCCACGGCACCCCGGCGCGGCTCTCCGCGCTGGGCGATCACCGGCTGATCGGCTATGTCGACGACCTGATCTTCAGCGAGCAGCTGAGCTACCTGGAGCCGCTGCTCGACCCGGCGGTGGTCGGCCACCCCGGCCCCCACTTCGCCCTGCGCAGCACCAGCGTGACCACCCAGCACGCCGCCTGCCTGCAGGGGGCCGGGCTCGCCGTGCTGCCCTGCTTCATGGCGAGCACCTCGGAGGCCCTGTCGAACGTGCTGGATGACGACGTGGAGATCGTGCGCCACTTCTGGATCACCGCCCGCCAGGAGCAGCGCCGCCTGGCCAGGGTTCGCCTGCTGTGGGACTTCCTGCGCGAGGCCCTGGAGGCCAACCGCGACTTCCTGATGGGCGAGAGTCGTGAGCTGGTGATTCCCTCATGCCCATAGCGCGCGAGCCTGCATGCGCGATTGACGATATGAAATAACTATCGGGATGGTCGGAAATGGCACTTGGGCCAATGAATCGCCGCGGCGTAGGGTATTAACAAAGGCAGCGATCTCGGCAACCGCCTTCGTCACGACGCGGTCAGAAAGACATAAGACATTGTCCCGAGCGGCTGGCGTCGTCTATGACTACCAGACGGATCCATCAATGCAGCAACGATCGGAGAGCGACATGGGTGATCAACAAGCAGGCAAGTGCCCGGTGATGCACGGTTCCAACACCCAGGAGAACGCGGACGTCACCGCCTGGTGGCCGGAATCGCTGAACCTGGACATCCTCCACCAGCACGATCGCAAGACCAATCCGATGGGCGAGGACTTCGACTACCGCGAGGCGGTCAAGACCCTCGACTACGCCGCCCTCGAGCAGGACATGCAGGCGCTGATGACCGACAGCCAGGAGTGGTGGCCGGCCGACTGGGGGCATTACGGCGGCCTGATGATCCGCATGGCCTGGCATGCGGCGGGCACCTACCGGCTGGCCGACGGCCGCGGTGGCGCGGGCACCGGCAACCAGCGCTTCGCCCCGATCAACAGCTGGCCCGACAACGGCAACCTGGACAAGGCGCGCCGCCTGCTGTGGCCGATCAAGAAGAAGTACGGCAACCAGGTCAGCTGGGCCGACCTGTTCATCCTGGCCGGCAACGTGGCCTACGAATCCATGGGCTTCAAGACCTTCGGCTTCTCCTACGGCCGCGAGGACATCTGGCACCCCGAGAAGGACATCTACTGGGGCGCCGAGAAGGAGTGGCTGGCGCCGTCCGACAGCCGCTATGAAGACGTCGACCAGCCGGACACCATGGAGAACCCGCTGGCCGCCGTGCAGATGGGCCTGATCTACGTGAACCCGGAGGGGGTGAACGGCACCCCGGACCCGCTCAAGACCGCCGAGCAGGTGCGCGTCACCTTCGCCCGCATGGCGATGAACGACGAGGAGACCGCCGCCCTGACCGCCGGTGGCCACACCGTCGGCAAGACCCACGGCAATGGCGACGCCGAGGCCCTCGGGCCCGAGCCGGAAGGCGCCGACGTCGAAGCGCAAGGCTTCGGCTGGCTCAACCCCAACCTGCAGGGCAAGGCGACCAACGCGGTCACCTCCGGCCTGGAAGGCGCCTGGACCAAGAATCCCCTCCAGTTCGACATGGGCTATTTCGACATGCTGTTCGGCCATGAATGGGAGCTCAAGAAGAGCCCCGCCGGCGCCAACCAGTGGGAGCCCGTCGACATCAAGGAGGAGGACAAGCCGGTCGATTCGACCGACCCCTCCATTCGCCATAACCCGATGATGACCGACGCCGACATGGCGATGAAGATGGATCCCACGTACCGGGCGATCTGCGAGAAGTTCATGGCCGATCCCGAGTACTTCAAGGACGCCTTCGCCCGCGCCTGGTTCAAGCTGACCCACCGCGACATGGGGCCGAAGTCTCGCTACATCGGCCCGGACGTGCCGGCCGAGGACCTGATCTGGCAGGACCCGGTGCCCCAGGGCGAGACCAACTACATCGAGGAGGTGGTCAAGGAGAAGATCGCCGAGGCCGGCCTCTCCCTGAACGAGCTGATCTGCACCGCCTGGGACAGCGCCCGCACCTTCCGCGGCTCCGACATGCGCGGCGGTGCCAACGGGGCACGCATCCGCCTGGCGCCGCAGAAGGACTGGGAAGGCAACGAGCCGCAGCGCCTGGCCAAGGTGCTGAAGGTCTACGAGCGGATCGCCGCCGACACCGGCGCCAGCATCGCCGACGTCATCGTGCTGGGCGGCAACCTGGGCGTCGAGATGGCGGCCAAGGCCGCCGGCCACGAAATCCACGTGCCCTTCGTCAAGGGTCGCGGCGACGCCTCCGAGGCGATGACCGACGCCGAGTCCTTCGAGCCGCTGGAGCCGCTGGCCGACGCCTTCCGCAACTGGCAGAAGCAGGAGTACGTGGTCAAGCCGGAGGAGCTGCTGCTGGATCGCGCCCAGCTGATGGGCCTGACCGCGCCGGAGATGACCGTGCTGCTGGGCGGCATGCGGGTGCTCGGCACCAACCACGGCGGCACCACCCACGGCGTGTTCACCGACCGGGTCGGCCAGCTGACCAACGACTTCTTCGTCCACCTGACCGACATGGACAACCGCTGGGAGCCCACCGGCAGGAACGAATACGCCATCGTCGATCGTCAGAGCGGCGACACAAAGTTCACCGCGACCCGCGTCGACCTGGTGTTCGGCTCCAACTCCATCCTGCGCGCCTACGCCGAGCTCTACGCCCAGGACGACAACGAGGCGAAGTTCGTGATGGACTTCGTCGCCGCCTGGACCAAGGTGATGCACGCC
>JAWWBV010000381.1:0-3276 GCA_033720795.1 Halomonas sp.
GACCCCGAGGAGGTCTCGGACCTCGCCTCGGCGCTGCGCGGCGAGCTGCTGTCGCGCCGCTACGGCAGCGGGGTGCGCCTGGAGGTGGCCGACAACTGCCCCGACGAGCTCGCCGACTTCCTGCTGCGCCAGTTCCAGCTCGAACCGGCCGACCTCTATCGGGTCGACGGCCCGGTGAACCTGACGCGCATGATGTCGGTGCTCGAGAGCGTGGAACGCCCCGAGCTGCTCTACCGCCCCTTCACGCCGGGCCTGCCCAAGTCGCTGCGCAAGGCCGACGGCCTGCTGGGGGTGATCGCCGAGGGCGACATCCTGCTCCACCACCCCTTCCAGTCCTTCACCCCGGTGGAGCAGATGCTCGGCGAGGCCGCCCGCGATCCCGACGTGCTGGCCATCAAGCAGACCCTCTACCGCACCGGCGCCGACTCCCCCATCGTCAACGCCCTGGTGGAGGCCGCCGGCCACGGCAAGGAGGTCACGGTGGTGATCGAGCTGCGGGCGCGCTTCGACGAGGCCGACAACCTGGCGCTGGCCTCGCGCCTCCAGGAGGCCGGCGCCATCGTCATCTACGGGGTGATGGCCTACAAGACCCACGCCAAGATGATGCACATCGTGCGCCGCGAGCGGGGCCGGCTGCGCCACTACGCCCACCTGGGCACCGGCAACTACCACTCCAGGACCGCCCGGCTCTACACCGACTACAGCCTGCTCACCGCCGACCCGGTGCTCTGCGCCGACGTGCACAAGGTCTTCCAGCAGCTCACCGGCATGGGGCGGGCGCGGCACATCGAGAAGCTGCTCCACGCCCCCTTCACCCTGCACGAGCAGATGGTGGCGAAGATCGACCGCGAGGCCGAGCACGCCCGCAAGGGCAAGCAAGCCCAGCTGATCATCAAGTGCAACTCGCTGACCGAGCCCAAGCTGATCCAGGCGCTCTACCGCGCCTCCCGGGCGGGGGTCGAGTGCGACCTGATCATCCGCGGCATGTGCTGCCTGCGCCCGGGGCTGCCGGGCATCTCCGAGACCATCCGGGTGCGCTCGGTGATCGGCCGCTTCCTCGAGCACACCCGGGTCTTCCACTTCCACAACGACGGCAAGCCCGAGACCTGGGGCTCCAGCGCCGACTTCATGGCGCGCAACATGTTCCACCGGGTGGAGACCTGCTTCCCGCTGCTCGACAAGAAGCTGGCCGCCCGGGTCCGCAAGGACCTCGAGACCTACCTGGTGGACAACTGCCAGAGCTGGCGGCTCGGCAGCGATGGCCTCTACGTCAAGCAGCAGGCCGGCGGCGCCGCGCCGATCAGCGCCCAGGAGACCCTGCTCTTCGCCTACGCCGCCCGGGCCTGACCGCCTGACCGGGGCCAGGCGCCCCTGAACGAGGAAGGCCCCTGCCGATGGCAGGGCCTTCTCGCGAACGGAGACGGCGAGGATCAGACCCCGACCGGCCCGCCGTCGCGCTTCTGGATCACCACGGTGGCCGCCCGGGGCCGCACCTGGCCGTCGGCGGCCCGGGTGGCGTCCTCGCCCGCCGGCCAGTTGCCCGGGTGCTGGATGTTGATGAACAGCGCCGTGCGATCCGGGGTCGCGAAGATGCCGGTCACCTCGCTGCCGTTGGGGCCCACGGCGAAGCGCTTGAGCGCCTGCTGGTTGCCCGCGTTGATCACCGGGGCGCCGCCCCGGGGCGCGTCCAGGGCGCCGGGCACCACCGCCAGCACCTGGTCGTTGGTGTGCTCGGCGACGCCCTCAAAGCCGTTGTCGGTCTGGATCCAGAGGATGCCGTCGCCCTCCCCGCGCGCATCGAACCACAGGCCGTCGGGGCTCGCGAACTGGTTGGCCTCGGTCAGCCCGGAGGGGTTGTCGGCGGCGTCGGCCGCCGCGCCGAAGACGAACACCTCCCAGTCGAAGCGGCCGGCGTCCTCCGCCTCGCGCCAGCGGATGATCTGACCGGCGCCGTTGTCGGGGCGCGGGTTGGGCGCGTTGACCGGGGCCGTGGCGAAGCCCACGCCGGGCTCCTCGATCGCCTCGCCGTCGCCGGTGAAGGTGGCGTCGGTGCCCTCGGCGGTGCGCTGGCTGTTGTTGGTCAGGGTCATGTAGACCTCGCCGGAGGCCGGGTCCACCGCTCCCCACTCGGGCCGGTCCATGGGCGTCGCCCCCATCAGGTCGGCGGCGTCGCAGGTGTGGATGAGGATGCCCGCCTGGTCGTCGGCGGCGAGCCCCAGCGCCTCGTGGAGGCGGCGGCCGTCGCGGGTCACGGCGTCCGGGGTCAGCGCAAGCCACTCGCCGCGGCCGTCGGCCTCGAAGCGCGCCACGTGGAGGGTGCCCTCGTCCAGGTACTTGGCGCCGATGGCCAGGCGATCCATGGGCTCGCCCGGGCGGCTGGCGGCGGCGGGGTCCCAGGCGGCGGCGGAGACGAACTTGTAGATGTACTCGTTGCGGGCGTCGTGACCGGAGTAGAAGACCACCGGGCGGCCCGGGACGAGCTTGCCCGGCCAGCAGCCCTCGTGACGGAAGCGCCCCAGGGCGGTGCGCTTCACGGCGCGCTCGCCGGTGTAGGGATCGATCTCCACCACGTAGCCGAAGGTGCGCGCCTCGTTGCGGTAGTCCTCGCGGGCGTCGTCCCCGCTGGGGGTGGTGTCGAAGCGCGCGAACTCGCCGTCGCGCTCGGAGGCGTCGCCGGCCGCGCTCTCCCAGCCGTAGCGGCCGCGCTCGCGGCCGATCCCCAGGCGCTCGTCGTCCCGCTCCCGGGCCTCGCGGCGGATGAAGTAGTCGGGCCAGTTCTCCTCGCAGGTGAGGTAGGTGCCCCAGGGGGTGTGGCCGCTGGCGCAGTTGTTGTTGGTCCCGCGGGTCAGCCGGCCCTCCGGCGAGAAGCGCGTGCGCACGTAGTCGCTGCCGGCCACCGGGCCGCCCAGCGCCATCACCGAGGCGCGGGTGTAGCGACGGTTGTGGGCGGAGTCCGGCACGT
The DNA here is from genome assembly GCA_033720795.1 of Halomonas sp. Classification (GTDB taxonomy): domain Bacteria; phylum Pseudomonadota; class Gammaproteobacteria; order Pseudomonadales; family Halomonadaceae; genus Halomonas. Next base: position 2,963 of record JAWWBV010000381.1, read on the forward strand.
GGCGCCAGCGGCCGTCGGCCTGCTTCTGGAGATGCACCAGGGTGACGCCGTGGGCGTGGATCTCGGTGCGCACCTCGTCGGCGGGGCGGCGCCCCTGGTCGGCGGCGGTCGGCCCGCCCTGGGGCGCCCAGAGCGCCGCCTGGTCGATGTACTCGTTGTTGAGCGCGAGCAGGAACTCCCGGGAGCCGCCGTCGCGGTCGAGGGGGAAGTGGACCATGCCGTCGTGGTGCATGCCGACGCTTCGCGCCTGGCGCTCGGGGGTCATCGCGAGCCCCTCGTGCCACTCGGGCGCCTGGCCGTCGAGCGGCGTGCCC
>JAWWBV010000382.1:0-3273 GCA_033720795.1 Halomonas sp.
AAGCCCCACTGAAGCTTCAACCGAGGACGCCGCCATGAGCCGCGATATCTCGTTGCTCTACGACTAAAAGTCGATAAATTCGCCCAGCATGTTTAGCCGGCTAATGGCTGATCGCCGCGCCAACGGCCCGCTAACGGATGTGCTCGAGGATGCCGTCGAGCTCATCGAGGCTGGCGTAGCGAATCGTCACGCGTCCCTTGCCGCCGCGTCCGTGCTGGATCTTGACCGGCGCCCCCAGCACCTCGGCGAGCCGCGTCTCCAGCCCGGCCACGTCCGCGGACGGCGCCTCGGGGGTGGGCCTGGCCGGCTCACCGTTGGACAGGCGCTTGACCAGCGCCTCGGTCGCGCGAACGGTGAGGTCCTTGTTGACCACCTCATGGGCGGCCTTGCGCTGCCTGGCCCCCGACAGCGCCAGCAGCGCCCGGGCGTGCCCCATGTCGAGATCGCCCCGCTCGAGCAGGGTCTGCACCTCGGGGTCCAGCGTCAGCAGGCGCAGCAGGTTGGCCACCTGGGCCCGGGAACGGCCCACGGCGTCGGCGGTCTGCTGCTGGGTCAGCGAGAACTCCTCGAGCAGCCGCTTCAGCGCCATCGCCTCCTCGACGGGGTTCAGGTCCTCGCGCTGGATGTTCTCGATCAGCGCCAGGGCCAGCGCCACCTCGTCGCTGACCTCGCGGATCACCGCGGGAATCACGTCGAGCTCGGCCAGCTGGGCGGCCCGCCAGCGGCGCTCGCCGGCGATGATCTCGTAGCGCGCCTCACCCACCGGACGCACCACGATCGGCTGCATCACGCCCTGGGCGCGGATGGAATCGGCCAGTTCCTCGAGGGCCTCGGGTTGGATATCGCGACGCGGCTGATACTTGCCGCGGGAGAGCTGCCCCAGCGGCAGGCGCTCGAGGCGCTCGTCGGGCACGGGCACGCTCGGCGCCGCGGACTCGGCGCCCTCCTCGATCTCGACCTCGGGCAGGTCCAGGCTTTCACGACGGCGGGCGTTGGCACCGATCAGGGCATCCAGGCCACGTCCCAGGGCGCGTTTACGCGTCATCGACATTCCCTCATCACTACCAGCGGTGTTCGACGGCCGGCCTACAGCGACAGGCGTCGGATCAGTTCCTTGGCCAGCACCCGATGGGCCTGGCTGCCTCGCGAGAAGCGCGCGTACTTGGTGACCGGCAGCCCATGGCTGGGCGCCTCGGCGACCCGGATGTTGCGCGGGATGGTGGTCTTGAGCAGGGCGTCGCCGAAGTAGTCGCGCAGCTGCTTGCTGACGTCCCGGGTCAGGCTGTTGCGGGCATCGAACATGGTGCGCAGGATACCGAAGATCTCGATCTGCGGGTTCACGCTGTCCTTGATCTGCTCAACGGTATCGAGCAGCGCGGAGAGCCCCTCCAGGGCATAGAACTCGCATTGCAGCGGGATCAGCACCCCGTCGGCCGCGGTCAGCGCGTTCACGGTGAGCATGTTCAGCGACGGCGGGCAGTCGATCAGCACCACGTCGTACTCGCCGGAAAGCTCCGCCAGGGCCGTGACCAGCTTGCGCTCCCGGCCGTCGCCACCGGCGAGCAGCTCCACCTCGGCGGCGGTCAGGTCGCCGTTGCCGGGCAGCAGGGCGTAGCCGGCCTGGGGGCAGTCGAGGATCACCTCGGTGGGTTTCTTGTCGCCCAGCACCACGTCGAGCACGCTGCCGTCCAGGTCATGCTTGTCGGCGCCGCTGCCCATGGTGGCGTGTCCCTGGGGGTCCAGGTCGACCAGCAGCACGCGCCGATCCAGCGCCGCCAGGCTGGCGGCGAGGTTGACGGCGGTCGTGGTCTTGCCCACGCCGCCCTTCTGGTTGGTCAAGGCAATGATCTTGGTCACGTGCAACTCCCTTGCTGGGGAAACAGACGCCTCAGGGGCGGGCCCCGTCGGTCGTCCGGTGGCGCAGGACCACCAGCGGTCGGCCGCCGGACGCGAAGGGCACCTCGAGGTCGTGGCGAGCCGCCACGACGACCTCCTCGGGGAGGCCAGCCAGCTCATCTTCCACGGCGGGGCCCTTCATGGCCAGCCACTCGCCGTCGGGCGCCACCAGGGACGCGGTCAGGGTGACGAAATCGCCGAGGCTCGAGAAGGCCCGCGAGATCACCTGGGCGTAGCCCCCGGCCACCGGGGTGAAGGCCTCGACCCGCGCCTGCACGGGCGTGACGTTGGTCAGGCCCAGCTCCATCACCGCCTGGCGCTGGAAGCGCACCTTCTTGCCATTGCTGTCGAGCAGCGTGACCGCAAGCGTCGGCTTGAGGATCGCCAGGACCAGGCCGGGCAGACCCGGGCCCGAGCCCACGTCGAGCAGCGTCGGCCCCTCGACGAAGGGCAGCACCGCGGCGCTGTCGAGCAGGTGGCGGCTGACCATCTCCTCCGGCGCGCGTACCGCGGTGAGGTTATAGGCGCGGTTCCACTTGTGCAACAGCCCTACCAGCGCCAGCAGGCGGGCACGCTGCTCGGCGTCGACGGGGATCGTCAGCGCGGCCAGGCCGCGGTCGAGGCGCCCCTCGACGGTCGCATCGAGGCCGGTCATGCGCTGGCCGCCCGGCTGTCGTCGAGCAGGCGCCGCTTCTTGAGGTGGATCAGCAGGATCGACACCGCGGCCGGCGTCACGCCGGAGATGCGGCCCGCCTGGGCCAGGGTCTCGGGGCGGGCCAGCTCGAGCTTCTGGCGAATCTCGTTGGAGAGACCCTCGACACGCTGGTAGTCCAGGTCCTCGGGCAGCGGGGTCGCCTCGTGGCGCTTGAGCTTGTCGATCTCCTGCTGCTGACGGTCGATGTAGCCCTGGTACTTGGCCTGGATCTGCACCTGGTCGGCCACCGCCTCGTCCGCGACCGGCTCGCCCTCGATGCCGGGCAGGTCGGCGAGGTCGGCATAGACGAGCTCGGGGCGCTTGAGCAGGTCCATCAGGCTGTACTCGCGGGGCAGCGGCGCGCCGGTCCTCTCCTCGACCCGGGCCGCCGCGGGGCTGCCCGGCTGCACCCAGCTGGCCTTGAGGCGGGCGCTCTCGCGCTCCACGGCGTCGCGCTTGGTGGCGAAGGCCGCCCAGCGGGCGTCATCGACCAGGCCGAGCTCACGGCCGAGCTCGGTGAGGCGCATGTCGGCGTTGTCCTCGCGCAGCAGCAGGCGATACTCGGCCCGGGAGGTGAACATCCGGTAGGGCTCCTTCGTCCCCAGGGTGATCAGGTCGTCGACCAGCACCCCGAGGTAGGCCTCGTCGCGACGCGGCGACCAGGCCTCCTGGCCGCGGGCCCG
>JAWWBV010000383.1:0-3235 GCA_033720795.1 Halomonas sp.
GATGACTTCCAGCTCAACGCGCGCGCCAAGGCATGGATCGACGGCATCCGCGGCCAGTACGCGGGCCAGTCGCTCCAGGACCCGGTGGTCGAGGAGGTGGCCGTCAGCCACGCCGTCGGCGGCGGCAACTTCAAGATCCTGTGAACACCGGGATCGGATCCCCTTCGTCGCGGGAGGTGCCGCCGGGCGAGATGGACAAGATGCTCGATTTCCGCACCGTGCATGAGGCGACGGCGGGGCCGCGCTGGCAGGCGCTGTTCGCCCACCACTGGCCGGCCTACGAGCAGTGGTACCTGAGCGAGGGGGAGCGCGAGCGGCCGGGGTATCTCGCCTGCTACAACGCCCTGCGCCGGCACATGCCGGAACTGCTCGATACCTATCGGGCGCTCTGTGAGCTGGCCGGCGGGGGAGACCTGGCCGCGCGTTTCCTGAGCCTCTACCAGCCGCCGCCCTACATCACCGGCTGCTCCCAGGCGGTGCTGGCAAGCCCCGAGTCGACGGTGCTGGCGCGCAACTATGACTACCCCCCGGAGCTGTGCGAGGGGACCATCCTCTACACCCACTGGAACGCCCGGCGGGTGATCGCCATGACCGACTGCCTGTGGGGCGTGCTCGACGGCATGAATGACTCGGGGCTCGCCGTGTCGCTGGCCTTCGGCGGGCGCAAGGCGGTGGGGCAGGGGTTCGGCGCGCCGATCATCCTGCGCTATCTGCTGGAGTTCTGCGACAGCGTGCCCGAGGCCGCCGAGGTGCTGGCGCGGATTCCCACCCACATGGCCTACAACATCACCGTGGCCGACGCCGCCGGTCGCTACGTCACGGCGATGATCGCTCCCGACCGTCGCGCCAGCATCCGTCGGGTGCCGGTGGCGACCAACCACCAGAAGAAGATCGAGTGGTACGCCCACGCCCTGGCCTCGGAGACGCTGATCCGCGAGCGCCAGCTGTCGATCCTGGTGGACGACGAGGCCACCACCGAGGAGCGGCTGATCGCCGCCTTCTCGTCGCCGCCGCTGTTCCGCCACGACTACCGCCGCGGCCTGGGCACGGTCTACACCGCGGTCTATCGACCCGTCTCGGGTCGTGCGCAGTTCCACTGGCCCGGCCTGACCCTCGACCTGGGCTTCGACCACTTTCCCGAGGAGCGCATCACCGTGCGCTACGGGGTGCGAGGACTGCACTCCGGCTGATCCCGGGACCATCCCCGCCCCTTCAACAACAACGAACCTGGATGGGTGTTGCCATGCAAGAGTTGACGCAAACCGAGACGCCCTACACCGCCCTGGGCTTCTACCACAAGATCTCCCAGCTGCGTGCCGACACCTGGAATGCGCTGAAGCGTGACCTCGGGCAGCTGGTCCGCCTGGATGACGAGGGCCGGGCCAAGAACCTGGTCAAGGCGGTCGAGGTCAAGCTGACGCGGCTCGAGATCATCGAGGACTATCACGCCTTCCCCTCCAAGGAGGACTTCCGCCACCTCTGGGCGCTGTTCGATCGCAAGGAGTACGGGCTCCTGGAGAAGGTGGTCAGGCGCCTGGTGCGGGCGCTGATCAGCGAGTCCTACCGGCGTCGCCACGTCGACCTCTCCGAGACCGATGCCGACGCCGAGGATCTGGAGACCCTCGACGCCCTGACACAGCTGCGCCGCGGCCACCCCGCCTCCAGCAGCTCGGCCCAGCCCTACTTCGAGCTGCTGATCGTCGACAACCTCTCGGCCCCGGAGGAGGAGGTGGTCCGTGAGGCCTTCCACAGCATGCGCCGCCCGGAGGACCGCTTCGTCTACGACGTGGTCACGGTGCGCAGCTTCGAGGACGCGCTGATCGCGGTGCTGGTCAACCCCAACATCCAGGCCTGCCTGATCCGCTACGAGTTCCCCTACAAGTCGAAGTACAACCTCAGCGCCCTGCGCAGCTACCTCGAGGGGATCTCCGAGCAGTCCCTGGAGCAGAAGTCGGAGGCCGAGCGCAGCATCCTGCTCAGCTCGATGATCCACGAGCTGCGTCCCGAGATCGACCAGTTCCTGGTCACCAGCGGCGACGTGGAGGCCACGGCCAGTCGCGACATCCGTCACTTCAATCGCATCTTCTACCGCGAGACGGACTACATCGAGCAGCACCATACCATCCTGCGGGCGATCGACAATCGCTACCGCACGCCCTTCTTCGACGCCCTGCGCGAGTACAGCAAGAAGCCGACCGGGGTCTTCCACGCCATGCCCATCTCGCGGGGCAAGTCGATCACCCGCTCCCACTGGGCCGGGCAGATGATCGACTTCTACGGCATCAACATCTTCCTCGCCGAGACCTCGGCGACCTCCGGCGGGCTCGATTCGCTGCTGCAGCCCTACGGGCCGATCAAGAAGGCCCAGGAGTACGCCGCCCGCGCCTTCGGGGCGCGCCAGACCTTCTTCGTCACCAACGGCACCTCCACCGCCAACAAGATCGTGGTGCAGGCGCTGGTCAAGCCCCGGGATATCGTGCTGATCGACCGCGATTGCCACAAGTCGCACCACTACGGCATGGTGCTGGCCGGGGCCCACGTCAGCTACCTCGACTCCTATCCGCTCAACGACTACTCCATGTACGGCGCGGTGCCGCTGCACGAGATCAAGAAGACGCTGCTCGGCTACAAGCGCTCGGGCCAGCTCGACAAGGTCAAGATGCTGCTGCTGACCAACTGCACCTTCGATGGCGTGGTCTACAACGTGCGGCGGGTGATGGAGGAGTGCCTGGCGATCAAGCCCGACCTGGTCTTCCTGTGGGACGAGGCGTGGTTCGCCTTCGCCGGCTTCAACCCGACCTACCGGCCGCGCACCGCCATGCATGCCGCCCGCACCCTGCGGGATCGCTACCGCAGCGACGCCTATCGCGAGGAGTACGCGGCCTGGAAGGCCGAGTTCGACGCCCTCGATCCCGACGACGATGCCACCTGGCTCGATCGGCGCCTGATGCCCGACCCCGACACGGTGCGCATCCGCGCCTACGCCACCCACTCCACCCACAAGACCCTGACCTCGCTGCGTCAGGGCTCGATGATCCACATCTGGGATCAGGATTATCGCCAGAAGGTCGAGGCGCCGTTCCACGAGGCCTATATGACCCATACCTCGACCTCGCCGAACTACCAGATCATCGCCTCGCTGGACGTGGGGCGCATGCAGGCCGAGATGGAGGGCTTCGAGCTGGTGCACGCCCAGGTCGAGGCGGCGCTGTCGCTGCGCGAGCAGCTCTATACC
>JAWWBV010000384.1:0-3233 GCA_033720795.1 Halomonas sp.
CCCCTCGGCCTTGCGGTCGAGAGTGCCGGACTGGCTGAGCAGTTTGTCGACCAGGGTGGTCTTGCCGTGGTCGACGTGAGCGATGATGGCGATGTTGCGAAGATTCTCGATCACGACGGGATCCTGCTGACAAAATTGGGGCCGCATTATAGGGGCAGGGCGATGACGGCTACCAGCTTTGTCGCCGCGAATCTTCCGTCATGACCAGATATCAGTGGCTTGGGAGCTGCCGAAAGGGGCGGGAACGAGCATTCAGGCGTCGACGGCGGTGACGCGCGCCTGGCAGGCATGCAGGCGGGCGATCAGGTCGGGCAGGGCCTCGGCATCCAGCGACGGGTCGCAGCCCCCGATGCGCTCGAACCAGGCGCGGGAGACACAGAGGGTGTCGGCGAGGGGCTGCTGGCGCAGGCGATGCCAGAGCAGCATCAGCCGGTTGGGGTGCGAGGTGGTCAGCACCACGGCGTCTCGGTGATGGTGCTCGATGTCGGCCAGGGTATCCACCAGCCAGCCCGGGGAGATGAGCCGTCCCGACGTCGGGAACAGCAGGGCCTGCCCCTGGCTGTGGGCCACCGCCGTGTTGAGCCGGTCGCCCAGGGGAGTGCCCTCGGTGGCGATCAGGCGGACATCGTGGCGGCTGGCCAGGCGCAGCAGGCGCGAATCGCCGGTATCGTCGGCCATCACCACCTCGAGGCGCAGGTCGTGTCGCTGTCTCAGGGGCCTCAGCGCTGCCAGGCGGCGCGGCAGGCCGGCACCCGAGGCGCGGGCATCAAGGAGGATGCTGCAGACGATCATGCTCGGGTCGCCTCCCATGGTAGGACACAGGGCTCTGAGATGGCGCTCACTCCAGGACCCACGCCACCGCTCCGGAGCCCGCGCCACACCGGTCGGCGCCGCCATGTAAACGAGTGTAGTTTTTGGTGTTAACACGTATCAACGGACGTCGGACTGATATTTCTGTGTTGCGGACATGGCCTTCAGGCTGCAACGGGCATGAGGCGGGTCATCGTTGTGTGGCGGGCGAGGCTCGAGTCGATCCTCAAGGGATGGTCCAACCTGGTGCGCGCGCCTGTTTTTTTGCACTGTCGTGGTGCAATAAGACGGCCAGGACATTACCCCACCGACAATGATGGCAATCCTGGTGCATGGCTTTACGAGGGGTGTCCGGATAAAGACCTTTTTTATCAATGAGTTGTTTTTATCATGCCGCTCAATGGTGCAAGGTTGGCACGCGGCCTGCATTCCTCTCGACAAGGCCATGCGGTGGTAGGGTGGCCGTGGGCACCGCCCCGACGGCATGCTACAACGTCGTGGGAGCCGGCCCGCGCCATGTGCCTTGCAACCGCTCAAGCTTTTCAGCCCAGCTCACTGTGGAGGACCCTATGTCCGAGAAGACGCTCGCCCTGATTGAAGAACACGATGTGAAGTGGATCGACCTGCGCTTCACCGATACGCGCGGCAAGGAACAGCACGTGACCATCCCGGCCCGTGACGTCGACGAGGAGTTTTTCGAGAACGGTCAGATGTTCGACGGCTCCTCCATCTCCGGCTGGAAGGGCATCAACGAGTCCGACATGATCCTGCGTCCGGAGGACGGCTCCGGTTTCCTCGACCCCTTCACCGAAGACGCTACCCTGGTGCTGCGCTGCGACATCATCGAGCCGGCCACCATGCAGGGCTACGAGCGCGACCCGCGCTCCATCGCCAAGCGCGCCGAGGCCTACCTGCAGTCCTCCGGCCTGGGCGACACCGCCTTCTTCGGCCCCGAGCCCGAGTTCTTCATCTTCGACGAGGTGCACTGGAAGTCCGATATCGAGGGCTCCATGTACAAGATCTCCTCCGAGGAGGGCGCCTGGTCCACCGATCGTCCGGTGGAGGGCGGTAACCTGGCCCACCGTCCGCGGGTCAAGGGCGGCTACTTCCCGGTGCCGCCGGTGGACAGCTTCCACGACATCCGTGGCGCCATGTGCAACACCCTGGAGGCCATCGGCCAGTCGGTCGAGGTGCACCACCACGAGGTGGCCAACGCCGGCCAGAACGAGATCGGCGTGAAGTTCAACACCCTGGTCAAGAAGGCCGACGAGGTCCAGGAGATGAAGTACGTGATCCACAACGTGGCTCACGCGTACGGCAAGACCGCGACCTTCATGCCCAAGCCGCTGGTCGGCGACAACGGCAGCGGCATGCACGTGCACCAGTCGTTCTGGAAGGACGGCACCAACCAGTTCGCCGGCGACGAGTACGCGGGGCTCTCCGAGATGGCCCTCTACTACATCGGTGGCATCATCAAGCACGCGCGCGCCCTGAATGCCTTCACCAACGCCTCCACCAACTCCTACAAGCGTCTGGTGCCTGGCTTCGAGGCGCCGGTGATGCTGGCCTACAGCGCCCGCAACCGCTCCGCCTCCATCCGCATCCCCTACACCGCGAGCCCCAAGGGCAAGCGCGTCGAGGCCCGCTTCCCGGATCCGACCGCCAACCCCTACCTGTGCTTCGCGGCGATGCTGATGGCCGGCATCGACGGCATCCGCAACAAGATCCACCCCGGCGATGCCATGGACAAGAACCTCTATGACCTGCCGCCGGAAGAGGGCAAGTCGATCCCGACCGTGGCCGAGAGCCTGGACCAGGCCCTCGAGGCGCTGGATGCCGACCGCAGCTTCCTCACCGAGGGGGGCGTCTTCACCGACGACATGATCGATGCCTACATCGAGCTGCTCAGCGAGGACGTGGAGCGCATCCGCATGACCACGCACCCGATCGAGTTCGACATGTACTACAGCTGCTGAGCCCGCGGCGCCCCGGCGCCGCCCCCAGCATCGCAAGAGGCACGCCCCCGGGCGTGCCTCTTCTTTTGTGCGTTTGGTGCGGCCCTCGCCGATCGGGAGGGGCTAGATCAGTAGCATATGGCCGATCAGGCCCAGCGCGAAGCCGAGCACCGCGCCCAGGGGCGGGCCCCAGTGGCGCTCGAGCCGGGCCTGGGGGGCGAGGTCCTGGAACACCGAGTAGAGGATGCCGCCGGCGGCGAACAGCATGATCACCGCCACCGCCGTGGGGTAGGGCGCCAGCCACAGGAAGCCACTCAGCCCGGCGAGCGGCCCCAGCCAGGCCATGGCGAAGAACAGCCCGATCAGCCGTCGGCTGGTGTAGGGGGTGGTACTGCGCAGCTCGTGGTAGGCGTTGAAGCCCTCGGGCAGGTTCTGCAGCGCCATCAGGCCGGCGAGCAGCAGGCTGCC
>JAWWBV010000385.1:0-3230 GCA_033720795.1 Halomonas sp.
CAGCGCGGCGCCGCCATCGTCACCGACGACGGCGCCTGGCTCGATCGGCAGTACGTGGCGCCGGTGATCCTCGACGCGCCCCGCTCGCCGCCCAATCTGCTGCTGATCTACCTGGAGAGCCTGGAGCGCACCTACGCCGACCCGGCGCGCTTCGGCGATGCCTACGCGCCCCTGGAGGCCCTGGGCGAGCGGGCCCTGGTCGTCGAAGGCGTGCGCCAGCTCGACAACACCGGCTGGACCATGGCCGGCATGATCGCCAGCCAGTGCGGCACGCCGCTGATGCCGGCCGGTCTGCTCCACGACAGCCAGTTCGAGCCGCTCGGTCGGGTCGTGCCGGGCGTCGACTGCCTGGGCGACCTGCTCGCCGAGCGCGGCTATGCGCTCTCCTACCTGGGCGGGGCCAGCACCCGCTTCGCCGGCAAGGGGGTCTTCTACCGCGATCACGGCTTCGACCGGGTGATGGGACGCGAGGAGCTGGAGCCGCGGCTGTCGGATCCCGACTACGTCAACAGCTGGGGCCTCTTTGATGACACCCTCTATGACCTCACGATCGAGGAGATCCGCCGCCTGGAGCGCCGGGGCGGCCCCTGGGGGCTGGTCAACCTGAGCCTCGCCGCCCACGCCCCCCACGGCTATCCGGCCCGCGCCTGCCGCGAGCGTCAGGGCGAGTTCGACGGCACCGACATCCTCTACTCGGTGGAGTGCTCGGCCTGGCTGGCGCGCCGCCTGGTGGAGCGGCTCGAGGCGGACGGAGTGCTGGACAACACCCTGGTGGTGATCGCCAGCGACCACCTGACCATGCGCGTCTCCGCCTGGGAGCAGCTGGTCGCGGGAGAGCGGGAGAACACCCTGATGCTGCTGGGCGAGGGGGTCGAGCCGCGCCGGATCAGGGTCGAGGCCTCGACCATGGATATCCTGCCGACGGTGCTCGAGGCCATGGGCTTCGTCATCGACTGGCACCGGGCGGGCCTCGGCGTCTCGCTGCTCTCCGACCAGCCGACGCTGGTCGAGGAACACGGGCTGGAGACCCTGAACGCCCGCCTGCGGGAGGAGACGGCCCTCCAGGAGCGGCTGTGGGAGGGCCTGGAGCCTCCAAAGCCCACGACTTCGGAAGCGTCGGTCGTCGGTCAGATCATCGAGTCTCCCGGGGAGATGCCCGTCGAGGCCCTCGAGGAGCTGCCCTAGGCCGTCGTCGCCAGCACCGCCTTGAGCACGCGCTCGGGGGCAAGCTGCTTCAGGCAGTTCGTATGCCCCAGCGGACAGGTGCGCTGGAAGCAGGGCGAGCAGTCCAGGGCCAGGTAGTGAATCTCGGCGTTGTCGGTCAGCGGCGGCGTGTAGGTCGGCGACGAGGAACCATAGACCGCCTGAACCCGGGTCCCCACGGCCGCGGCCACGTGCATCAGCCCCGAGTCGTTGGTCACCACCTGCCGGCAGTCGCCCAAGAGGTCGACGGCGTCCGCCAGCCGGGTCCTGCCGCAGAGGTTGTGGGTATGGGGCAGGCCGTCGGCGATCGCCTCGCCGGCGTCGACGTCCTTGGGCCCGCCCAGCACCCGCACCTCGAACCCCTCCACCACCAGCGCGCGGGCCAGCTCGCGAAAGTATGCCAGTGGCCACTGCTTGGCGGGGCCGTACTCGGCCCCCGGCATCATGCCGATGGCCGGGCGCGACGACAGCCCCAGCGCGTGGCGCTGCTCGACCAGGTTGTCGATGTCCAGGCGCAGGGAGGGCCGGGGAAGTGCGAAGTCGCCCCCCTCGGCCTCCTCACGGGAGAGCCCCAGCGCCACGAAGCGCTTGACGGTCTGATCCAGCGTCGCCTTGTCGAGGGCACGGCGATCATTGAGCAGGCCGAAACGCTGCTCGCCGATGAACCCCGTCCGTCGGGGGATGCGCGCCAGGAAGGGCACCAGGGCCGACTTCCAGGAGCGCGGCAGCACGATCGCCCGATCGAAGCGACCCCGCAGGGAGGCGGCCAGCCGCCGACGCGTGGCCAGGCCGAACTCGCCGTGGCCCACCTCGAGGCCCGCGACTTCGTCGACCTCGTCCATGCGCTCGAGGATCGGTCGCGACCAGCCCGGCGCCACCACGCCGATGCGACAGCCCGGGTGGCGCGCCTTGAGGGACTTGAAGAGGCTCTGGGCCATGACCATGTCACCGACCCAGGAGGGGCCCACCACCAGGATGCGCTCCCCCTCACCGCCGCGCGGCCCCTCGGCCTCAGCCATTCAGCCACTCCAGATAGGCGCTCACGCCCTCGGCCACGGTGCGAAACTCGCGATCATAGCCCGCCTCGCGAAGCCGCGAGATATCGGCCCGGGTGTAGCTCTGGTAGCGTCCCTTGAGCTCCTCGGGGAAGTCGATGTATTCGATCTCGCCCTTGCCGTAATGCTCGATGACCGCCTCGCCGATCGCCTTGAAGGGCTCGGCCCGGCCGGTGCCCAGGTTGAAGATGCCGGAGGCCTCGGGGTGATCGAGGAACCACAGGTTCACGTCCACCACGTCGCCCACGTAGACGAAGTCGCGGCTCTGCATGCCGGCCTCGTAGCCGTCCCAGGCGCCGAACAGCCTGAGGTCATGGCCATCACGGATCTGGGTATGGTGATGGTAGGCGACGCTGGCCATCTTGCCCTTGTGCTGCTCGCGGGGCCCGTAGACGTTGAAGTAGCGGAAGCCCACCACCTGACTCTCGAACTCGTCGTGACGGGCCCGCACGTACTGGTCGAACAGCAGCTTGGAGTAGCCGTAGACGTTGAGCGGCTTCTCGTGCTCCGGCGCCTCATAGAACACCTCGCTGCCGCCGTAGGTGGCGGCCGAGGAGGCGTAGATGAAGGGGATGCGCTCGCGCTGGCAGAAGTGCAGCAGCACCTTGGAGTACTCGAAGTTGTTCTCGAGCATGAAGCGGCCATCCCACTCGGTGGTGTCCGAGCAGGCCCCCTCGTGGAAGATCGCCTCGATGGGCGGCAGGTGCGACTCCTCGCCGTTCATCGCCGCCTTCACCCGGGCCAGGAAGTCGTCCTTGTCCAGGTAGTCGCCCAGCGTGCAGTCGGCCAGGTTGACGAACTTGGTGCCGTCGCTGAGGTCGTCGACCACCAGGACGTCGTCGTGGCCGCGGGCATTGAGCGCCTTGACCAGATTCGAGCCGATGAAGCCGGCTCCGCCTGTTACTACGATCATGGAAATCCTCTTCTCCGGGCCTGCGCCTATAACCGATCTGCCAGTAATTGTATACTTGA
>JAWWBV010000386.1:0-3227 GCA_033720795.1 Halomonas sp.
GACGTGGAGCCGCTGGTGCGCGACATGCTCGCCGACCTGGAGCGCTACGGGCGCTCCGACCGGGTCGAGGCGCGCATCAACGAGCTGCTGGCGACCATGGCCTGCCACGGCAGCGTGCGGGCCAACCGTCAGCTCGGCCTCGAGGAGATGAACGCCCTGCTGCGCGACATGGAGCGCACCGAGCGCAGCGGCCAGTGCAACCACGGCCGCCCCACCTGGACCGAGATGAGCATGAAGGAACTCGACCGCCTCTTCTTGAGGGGGCAGTAGGTATCATGGTCGCCCTCGTGTCGAGAAGCGCCGGTGGCCGGCCCCAGAGGAGGTCCTACGCCAGGGATGGCGTCGGTAGCGCCCAGGGAGGGGTTTACAGCGCCTCCTTAGGGGGCGGCCGCCAGGCAAGCCTCTCCACGCCACCTCAAGAGACTGCCTGAGACTTCCATGCCAGACGCTCGTCCCCCCGCCATCCTGCTGATGGGCCCCACCGCCGCCGGCAAGACCGACCTCGCCATCGAGCTCCACGAGCGGCTCGGCTGCGAGCTGATCAGCGTCGACTCGGCGATGGTCTATCGCGACCTCGACATCGGCAGTGCCAAGCCCGAGCCCGAGGAGCTTGCCCGCGCGCCGCACCGGCTGATCGACCTCCGCGATCCGGCCGAGCCCTACTCGGCGGCCGATTTCCGCGAGGACGCGCTGCGCGAGATGCACGCCATCACCGCCGCCGGTCGGGTGCCGCTGCTGGTCGGCGGCACCATGATGTACTTCAAGCGCCTGCTCGAGGGGGTGGCCAATCTGCCGGCCGCCGATCCGGCGGTGCGCGCCGAGCTCGAGCGCCAGGTGGCCGAGCACGGCCTTTCCTCCCTGCACGAGGAGCTGGCCCGGGTCGATCCGGCCTCGGCGGCACGCATCCATCCCAACGACCCCCAGCGCCTGACGCGGGCGCTGGAGGTCTATCGTCTCGCCGGGCGCTCGCTCAGCGCGCTGTGGGATGCACAGCAGCAGGAAACCTTTCCCTTTCGCACGTTGTCGATAGGCCTCGCGCCGGCCGATCGCGGCGTGCTGCACGAGCGGATCGCCCGGCGTTTCCGGGCCATGCTCGACGCCGGGCTGATCGACGAGGTCGCCGCGCTGAAGGGGCGCGGCGATCTCTCACCCTCGCTGCCCTCGATGAAGAGCGTAGGCTATCGCCAGGTGTGGTCCCACCTCGAGGGCGAGATCGACCGCGCCGAGCTCGAGCGGCTCGGCATCATCGCGACCCGCCAGCTGGCCAAGCGCCAGCTGACCTGGATGCGCAGCTGGCCGGGGCTTGAGTGGGTCGACAGCCTGGGCCATGACCCGCTGGGCGAGGTGCTGAAACTGGTGCGCGAATTCGGCACTTAGCGTAAGATGGCGCTCTCGGTGGCCGGGTAAACAGGCCCCTAAGGGTATTCAGCGTTGCCCCCTGGCCGGAGCGACCATGACCGACATAACATCAACCCCCAGAGACACTTCAGGGAGAGCAACATGTCCAAAGGGCAGTCCCTTCAAGATCCGTACCTGAACATCCTGCGCAAGGAGCGCATTCCGGTATCGATTTTCCTGGTCAACGGCATCAAGCTGCAGGGCCAGATCGAGTCCTTCGATCAGTTCGTCATCCTGCTGCGCAACACGGTCAGCCAGATGGTCTACAAGCATGCCATTTCCACCGTGGTGCCGTCGCGCAACGTGCGCCTGCCGGCTCCGGATGCCGGCGCACCGTCGGACACTGATGCGTGAGGTACTGATTGTTTTTTGAACGCCCCGACGCCGGAGAAACGGCGGTCCTCGTCCATGTGGACTTCCAGGACGAGCAGGAGCGCGAGGACGCGGGAGAGTTCCTCGAGCTGGTTCGCTCGGCCGGCGCGATGCCGGCCACGCTGCTCACCGGCAGCCGCAAGCGACCCGACTCGCGCACCTTCCTAGGGTCGGGCAAGCTCGAGGAGCTGCGCGAGGCGAAGGCCGTCCATCAGGCCGAACTGGTGATCTTCAATCATTCGCTCAGCCCCTCCCAGGAACGCAACCTCGAGCGCGAGCTCAAGTGCCGGGTGATCGACCGCACCGGCCTGATCCTCGATATCTTCGCCCAGCGCGCCCGTACCCATGAGGGCAAGCTGCAGGTGGAGCTGGCGCAGCTCGAGTACATGTCGACCCGGCTGGTGCGCGGCTGGACCCACCTCGAGCGCCAGAAGGGCGGCATCGGCCTGCGCGGGCCGGGCGAGACCCAGCTCGAGACCGACCGCCGCCTGCTGCGCGCGCGCATCAAGGCGATCCACAAGCGGCTCGACAAGGTGCGCAGCCAGCGCAGCCAGAACCGTCGGGCCCGCTCCCGGGCCGAGATCCCCAGCGTCTCGCTGGTCGGCTATACCAACGCCGGCAAGTCCACGCTCTTCAACGCCCTGACCACCGCCGAGGTCTATGCGGCCGACCAGCTCTTCGCTACCCTCGACCCGACGCTCAGGCGCGTGGAGATCGAGGACGTCGGCCCGGTGGTGCTCGCCGATACCGTGGGCTTCATCCGTCACCTGCCCCACAAGCTGGTCGAGGCCTTCCGCGCGACCCTGCAGGAGGCCGCGGAGGCGAGCCTGCTGGTGCACGTGATCGATGCCGCCGACCCCGACCGCGACCTCAACGTCGGTCAGGTCGAGGCGGTGCTCGAGGAGATCGGGGCCCGTGACCTGCCGACGCTCAAGGTGATGAACAAGATCGACCTGCTCGACAGCGCCCCGCGCATCGAGCGCGACGGCGAGGGGCGCCCCGAGGTGGTGTGGGTCTCGGCGCAGCAGGGCAAGGGGCTCGAGCTCCTGGAGCAGGCATTCTCCGAGTGCCTGGCCGAGGACATCATCGACCTCGAGCTCACCCTGGCCCCGGAGCAGGGCAAGCTGCGCGCCGGCCTGCACGAGCTGAATGCGGTGCGCGAGGAGCGCTTCGACGAGGCGGGCCACAGCCTGCTGTCGGTGCGCCTGCCGCGGCGGGACTTCCTGCAGCTGATGGCGCGCCTGGGCGAGCGGGCCGACGACTACCTGCCGACGACCCTGCAGGAGAAGCCGGTCTGGGAGGCATAAGAGGAGTAAGACGAGCGGGGCAGGACGCCTCGCCGCGACCACAACATCACAACAGGGACGCCGGGCACGGCCGGGCGGCACCCGAAGGATCGCAACGGACGCCCGTCACCGGCTGTCTTGGCGACGGGACGCAACGCAGAGTGGAGACGA
>JAWWBV010000387.1:0-3225 GCA_033720795.1 Halomonas sp.
CGTCATCACCGCGGCGCACTTCGCGGCGTTTTCTCCCGAGGCCGTGGTCGAGCAGTATCTGGCGCTGATTCCTGCAGGGAAGGAGGCTGGTTACTCGGATACCAGATAGAGCTCACGCAGTCTGGTCTCTATCGCAGCGCGATAACCTTCACCCCTGAGCTTGTTCACCGACAACGACCGCTTCAGCGCCGGCCACTGGTCGGCGCTTTTCGTTGGCAGCCGGCGCACGTGGGCATCGATCCAGAGAATCCTGTCGTGCTCCTCGATCAGCAGGGTGTTGTAGTGCTGGTCGCGGTGCACGTAGCCGGCGCGGGCGAGTCGGGCCACCTCCCGGCACAGGCGCTCCAGGAAGGCGAGACGTCCCGGTTCGTCCAGCGCGTCGAAGACCTCGCCGCCGGGCCGGGCGTGCTGCATGTGTTCCATCAGCAAGAGCGAGCCGTTGCGGTTGCCGGGGTTGAGCGAGATGCCCCAGCCGTGGCAGCGGGGCGTGGCGAGGCCGGCACGACGCAGGATCCGCAGGCTGAGATACTCCTTGCGGGCGTCGGACTGGCCCAGCCAGCGCTTCTCCAGGTAGTCCCGCAGTAGCCATTTGAACGGGGCCTCGCGCCGGGCGAACTTGTCCGGCACCACCTTGGCGAGGATCCGCCGGTCCTCGGAGACGTAGAAGCGGCTGCTGCCCACGGCCTCGAAGGCCTGGGTGGTCGTGGTGCTGGAGAGCGCGAGCCGGTCCGGCAGGCCGTCTGGATGGACGACCAGGTAGCGGCGGCGCCGGTCGTTGAAGGGGATATCCAGCAGCTTCACGTCATGTCCCGATGATGCTCTATTGATCACAGCGCCTCGAACTGGGGCAGCACGCTTTCCTTGAGGAACGGCCGATAGTGGCGCTCCTCGATCTCGACCGGGGCCTGGTCCATGCGCGCGATCGCATCGGCCAGGCCCTTTTCGTTGTCGGGGGCGACCAGGAAATCGGTCAGCTCCTGGGTCAGGATCTCCCGCGGGCCGCTGGGGCAGTCCACGCTGATCACCGGGGTATGCAGCAGCAGGGCCTCGATCAGCACCCGGGGCAGTCCCTCGGCATCGGAGGCGAGGAGCATCGCCTTGGCGCTCGCGATCCAGGGGTAGGGGTTGTGATGATAGCCGGCCAGCGTCACGCGATCGCCCAGGCCGAGCTCGTCGATCTGCTCGCGGATCGCGGCCTCGTGCTCGGGCTTGCCCTTGCCCATGATCACCAAGGGCGTGGCGACGCCACTCTCGGCATAGGCGCGCAGCAGCCGGTCGTGGCGCTTGCGAGGCTCCAGGGCCGCCACGCACAGGAAGAAGTCCTGTTCGGGCAGCGAGGTGGGCTCGGCCGCCATCGCCACGAAGGGCTCGCGCTCGTAGGGGTTGTAGATGGGGATGATCCGCTCGGCCTCGAGGCCCACCACGGCTTCCAGGTTCTCCTTCACGCCCCGGGAGACGGCGATGACCTGCCGGCCGCCGTAGAAACGGCGTACCTTCGCGAAGGCGCGCTCACGCTTCTTCGGGTCGCTGAACTTGGCCGACACGTCGGACTTCACCCAGAAGTAGAGGTTGGGGTGTGTCAGGTGGCGGGTGATCTTGTCGCAGGAGCAGGAGATCACGACGTCAGGGCGCCAGGCCGTCAGGGCGCGGGCGATGCGCGAGGCCTGCCACTTCTCGGTGAGCACCGTGGACGTGGCCTTGGTGAAGGCGGTGACCACCCCGAGGTTCTCGATCGCGAGCCCTTCCGGCAGTCGATGCTCGATGCGCTCGCGCAGGGTGAAGACGATGACGTCGTGGCCGCGCTGGCGCAGCTGATCCGCCGTGTAGAGAAGTGACTTCTGGGCGCCGCCGCCGTAGAGGTCCTCGATGACGAAGGCGAAGCGTTTGTGGGCCATGGCGATCTCGCGGCTGGAAAAACTGCGCAAGGCTATCACACTGTGCCTGACAAGTGGCGGGGACGCGGCCATGAGGGGATTGCGTTACAATTCGCCCGGCGCAACCCAAGGAATCACCATGAAGCTCTTAATCACCGGCATGGCCGGTTTCATCGGCCATGCGGTGGCCAGGCGGCTGGCCGGACAGGGTCATGAGATCGTCGGGATCGACAACCTCAATGACTACTACGATGTCTCGCTCAAGGAGGCGCGCCTGGATGACCTGGCCGACTGCGACGACGTGCGATTCATCAAGCTGGACCTGGCCGATCGCGAGGGCATGGCCGCGCTGTTCGCCGAGCACCGCTTCGACCGGGTGATCCATCTGGCGGCCCAGGCCGGCGTACGCTACTCCCTGGAGAATCCCCACGTCTATGCCGACAGCAACCTGGTGGGGCACCTGAATGTGCTCGAGGGCTGTCGACATGCCGGCGTGAAGCATCTGGTGTATGCCTCCTCGAGCTCGGTCTATGGCATGAACGAGCAGGTGCCCTTCGCCACCGCGGACGCCGTGGATCACCCCATCAGCCTCTATGCGGCCACCAAGAAGGCCAATGAGCTGATGGCACATACCTACTCGCATCTCTACCGGCTGCCGACGACCGGGCTGCGCTTCTTCACGGTCTATGGGCCCTGGAGCCGGCCCGACCTGGCGATGTTCAAGTTCACCCGCGCGATCCTGGCCGGTGAGCCGATTCCGGTCTACAACCACGGCGAGATGGAGCGTGACTTCACCTACATCGACGATATCGTCGAGGGGGTGGTGCGGGTGCTCGACAGCGCCCCCAAGCCCGATCCGCACTGGCGGGCTCGCGGATCCGGACCGGACGGCTCCAGCGCGCCCTATGCGCTCTACAATATCGGCCATGGCAGCCCGGTGCCGCTGATGGACTTCGTGCGGGCGGTGGAGGCGGCGACCGGTCGCGAGGCGATCTGTGATTTTCAGCCGATGCAGCCCGGTGACGTGCCGCGCACCTGGGCCGATACCGAGTCGCTCTTCCAGGCGACGGGGTATCGCCCCCGGGTGGGCGTGGAGGAGGGGGTGAGGCAATTCGTGGCGTGGTACCGCGGGTTCTATGGGGTGTAGGGCCGGTGTGGCACAATGCGGGGGTTATCGGTGGGTGAGTCGAGGCGTTGAGCTGATGGCTGCCACAAGGCCGAAGGGGGAGTCCAAACTCGGCCGCCGCTGCGCGGCGGATCGCGGTGCAAGCACCGCTCCTACAAAGGGCTCAGGGCCAATGTGGGAGCGATGCTTGCATCGCGATAGGAGGCCACCGGTCCCACAGAAGCC
>JAWWBV010000388.1:0-3211 GCA_033720795.1 Halomonas sp.
CCTACGGCGAGGCCGACCGCGCGCGGCTGCTGGCGGATGCCGGGATCATCCGCAACCGCCTCAAGGTCGACGCGGCGATCCACAACGCCGGGGTGATCCAGGCGCTGCGCGCCGAGCACGGCGGCTTCCAGGCGTGGCTGGAGCACCATCACCCGCTCGCCCATGACGACTGGGTGCGCCTGTTCAAGCGCACCTTCCGCTTCACCGGGCCGGAGATCGTCGGCGAGTTCCTGATGAGCAGCGGCTACCTGCCCGGCGCCCACCGCGATGACTGCCCGGTGCAGGCGCGCATCCTCGCCGCGGCCCCTCCCTGGGCTCAGGCCTGAGAATAGAGCTATCGCAGATAGCCAGGTCGCCCGGGGCTGTGCCGTCGATCATCCTCCGGGGAGGCGCTGTGAATACCTCCCTGTACGCTACCGACGCCCTGCGATGAATTGGGATAGATCCTGTCCATGGGGGGCGTAGGAGAACCCAGACACCGGCCGTGGCATCATGGCCGGGCACTCTCGTTGCGAGGAAGGCCCACCGATGGATTCGATGACCCAGGCCGCGCTGGGCGCGGCGATCGGCGGCGCGGTGCTCGGCCGGCGGCTGGGCCGCAAGGCGGTGCTGATCGGCGCGGTGCTCGGCACCCTGCCCGACCTGGACGTGATCATCGACTACGGCGACGCCGTGGCCAACGTCACCCGGCATCGCGGCTTCTCCCACTCGCTGTTCGTGCTGGCGGGGCTCGCCGCCTTGCTGACGCTGCTGTCGGCGCGCCTCTCGCGCACCCGGGAAATCTCGCCGGCACGCTGGGGCGCCTTCTTCGCGCTGATCCTGCTGACCCACCCGCTGCTCGACGCCCTGACCACCTACGGCACCCAGCTCTGGTGGCCACTGCAGGTGCGGCCCGCGGCCTGGCCCCTCGTCTTCATCATCGACCCGCTCTACACCCTGCCGCTGCTGGGCGGGATCGCCGTGGCGCTGGTCACCGGCCGGGCGGCGCGCCCCGCGGCCTGGGGCCTCGCCCTCGCCTGCGCCTACCTGGTGCTTGCCATGGGCGCCCGGCAGCTGGTCGAGGCGCGCATCGAGCCGGTGCTGGCCGAGCGGGGGCTCGAGCAGGCCCCGCGGCTGGTCCAGCCCACCCCCTTCAACATCCTGCTGTGGCGGGTCACCGTGGTCGACGGCGCGCGCTACCACGAGGCCCTGGTGGGCGTGCTCGACGGCGACAGCGCCCCTTTGCTCGAGACCTACGCCCGCGGGGCCGAGCTGGAGGCCAAGGCGCTCGACAGCCGCCGCGGCCGGCGCCTCGACTGGTTCGCCGGACCCTTCCTGCGCTATGAAGTGCGCGACCACGGCGGCCGCGACACCCTGGTGGCCACCGACCTGCGCCTCGGCTTCCCGGGCTTTCACCCCTTCGCCTTTACCCTGGCGACCCGTGAGGGCGACGCCTGGCGGCCGGTGGCGGTCTCCGAGCAGCTCGCCTCTACGGGGCGCAACCGCCGCGCGGCGCTGTCCCGGCTCGGCGAACGCATCTTGAGCGCCGAGCCGCGGCTATGCACCAGCGACTTCGTCTCCCACCAGTGGCTCATCGGCGCGCCCGGTTCGTGCTGAGACACTGAACGCCAACGGGGTGGCCGACGCCACCCCGTTGGCGGGTTTCCGATCAGCGCCGCGTCGCGGCGGTCAGAGTGCCTGCACCAGCCCCTCGATGGCCTGCTTCGCCTCCTTGAGCGCCGCCTCGCGATGCGTCCCGCCCAGGGCGAGCCCCTCGGCGAAGACCACGTCCACCTCGGTGATGCCGATCAGCCCCAGCATGCCCTTGAGATGCGGCGTCTGACTGTCCATCTCGGTACCAGCATACTGGCCGCCCCGGGCCGCCAGGATCACAGCCCGCTTGCCCTCGACCAGGCCCTGAGGGCCATGTTCGGTGTAACGGAAGGTCTCGCCGGCGCGCAGCACGCGGTCGAACCACGCCTTGAGCTGGCTGGGAACGCCGAGGTTGTACATCGGCACCGCCAGGACCACGACATCGTGCTCCTTGAGTTCGGCGATCAGGTCGTCGGAACGCGCGGCCAGGGCACGCTGCTCGTCGGAACGCTCGGCGGCCGGCACCTGCCAGCTGGCGAGCTCCGGCTGGGTCAGGTGCGGCAGCGCATCGGCCACCAGGTCGCGCACGGTGAGCGCAAGGCCGTCGCGGGCGGCGGCCTCGCGGCGGAAGTGCTCGGCCAGGGCAATGGACTGGCCATGCTCGCCGAGGATGGACGAGGTGAGGATGAGGGCGCGGGTGGTCATGGCGGTCTCCTGAACGTCAGCGGATGATGGCGCCATTCTACGTGCACAAAATGCAACGAAAAGCGCAAAGATCCGCCGACTTCTTTCGATTAAAACGAAAGAAATTTCGCTCTCTCGTTCCCTCAGGGCGCAATGCCCTGACCGCAGCCCCGGTAGACCTTGTCGTTCAAGGCCAGGGTCACCCGAGCCGGCCAGGGCTGGCCGCTCATGGTGTCGAAACAGGCCTTCGCCTCGACGCGCAGGGTAAAGGGCCGCGCCGCCTGGCCACTGGCCAGGATCACCCGCCCGGCCTCGTTGTCCAGGGTGGTCACCCGGTAGGGCAGGGTCACCTCCCGGCGGCCATAGTCCAGGGTCATGGTCAGCTCGGGAACGTCGTTGGCGAGCTCCACGTGCCAGCCCGGTTCGTTGCCATGGCCGCGGAACATCACCCCGGGGTGGCCCTCGCGGGTCAGGGCATCCCGGGTGACGTCGACTTGGCAGTCGAGCCGGCCGCGCTGGCTCTCGACCAGCGCCTCCCGCCCCTTGTTCCAGAAGCTCAGGTCGCCCTGCTGGTAGCGGGCGCCGCTGGCCACCACGGCGGGGTCGAGGCGCACGGCCCCCTGGGCGGACCAGAGCCGCAGCTCCTCCTCGGTGGCAGCGGTGACCAGGTCCTGGGCCGGCGTGCAGCGCCAGGCGGTCAGCTTGTCGGCCTGGCCGGGAAACAGCGTCGAGGGCAACAGCGGCGCCTTGGCCGTGGCCTCGTCCGGCGCCGTGTCGGCCGCCTCCGGGGAGGACGGCGCCGGCTCGGGCGCCGGCGCGCTCACCACGGTGACGCAGCCGGACAGCCCCAGGGCCACCAGCAGCGGCAGGGCGAGACGAAGGGGGGCATGGCGGGACATGGCAGGGCTCCTTGGCAGACGATTCCTTGACGTACGCTTACCTGGCGTGCGCTTTC
>JAWWBV010000389.1:0-3208 GCA_033720795.1 Halomonas sp.
GGGCTTTCTCATGTACGAGTCGTTCGAGCAGGAGGGACGGCCTCCCGCCTACAGCATCTTTCGCCTGATGGTCGACCGACACCACCAGGGACGAGGCATCGGACACCGGGCCATGCGATGTGTGCTGGACGAGATCAGGGCACAGGGCCCCTTCGAGCGCATCATGATCTGCTATGTGCCCACCAACCAGGTCGCCCGGGACTTCTATGCCGGCCTCGGCTTCCAGGAGAAAGGGCTGAGCGAGGCCACCGGCGAGGTGATCGCCGAGATCCGGTGATGACGGGGGACCCGGGGTGACGCGCCTTCGCCGACGCGCCCGGTGCACGACGGGCTTGACCACCGGGTGGCCGACGGCCCCAGAATACGGCATGACCCCGAGGACGGTATGGAAGGCCCCGCTTCCCTCTTCGGGAGGCGCGCCACATCGACGGAACGACGAGGAGAGCCCCATGACCGATCGCCAGCCCCACCCCCGCATCCTGGTCTTCGCCGGCAGCACCCGCGCCGGCTCGTACAACAAGGCCCTGGCCCGCCAGGCCGCCGAGAGCCTCGAACGGGCGGGCGGTCGCCCCACCTTCATCGACCTGCGTGACCACCCGATGCCCCTCTACGACGGCGACCTGGAAGCCGAGCAGGGCCTGCCCGAGAACGCCCTGGTGCTGCGGCGCGGCCTGGCCGAGCACGACGGTCTGCTGATCGCCTCGCCGGAGTACAACGGCTTCCTCACCCCGCTGCTCAAGAACACCATCGACTGGCTGAGCCGACCCCACCAGGGCGAGAGCGGCCTGGCGCTCTTCGCGGGCAAGCTGGCCGCCGTGGTCTCCGCCTCCCCGGGAGGGCTCGGCGGCCTGCGCAGCCTGACGCTGACCCGCCAGCTGCTCACCAACATCGGCGTAACCGTGCTGCCCGACCAGCTCGCCGTGGCCCGCGCCGCCGAGGCCTTCGACGACCGGGGCCGGCTCAGCGACGACGAGCAGCAGCAGACCCTCGACGCCCTGTGCCAGCGGCTGGTCGACACCCTGCACCGGCTGAAGGCCTGAAGACAGGGGCCGAACGCAGGGCCCGGGTCCAGCGCCCTACCTTTGTCATCTCAGGGGCCGATGGGCCCGCGGCGACGCCCAGTCGAACGCCTGATTTTCGCCGGCCAGGGGGCGCTTTCGGGCGCCAGCGTGCCGCGCCGCGAGCGCCGGGCACTATACTATTAGAGCCAGCGCCAAGGTGCCCTCGGCGGCGACCGGAAGGCCAGCGCAAAGAACCATGGCGGTCATGTGAATTCCAGCCCCCTCCTTCTTCACGCGACCCTCTTCTTGCTCAGCACGCCTTGACGACCGGCACCCCGAGTGTCCGCCAGGGCACGCCCGCACCCGACCGGCGATCCCTGCGACGATGGACACTTGCGGATCGGTTCGATGGTTGGCGCCGGACCGACCCCACAGCGTCAGCGCCACGACACGATGAGGCGTCCCATGAAACTCACGACCCTGACGGCCATCCTGGTGCTCGGTTTGTTCTCCGTGAGTGCCTCCCTGGCAGGCGATTCCACCTATCTGGAAGAGCGCAGTGCGCGCCTGCATCAGGGCGTTGCCGACACGAGCGAACAGATGATGGGTAGCGAACGTATCCACTCCCAGGAGCCTCGGCAGACCTATCAGGGGCCGACCCTAGAGCAGGAGCGCTGGTGGAAGTAACACCGGCAGCCGCGCTGCTCCTGTCTCACTGACCCGACCGCGCACCGGCGCCAGGAAGGCACCCGCCGGCCACGACCGACCGTTCGACACGGTCCCCGACGAGACACGCCGCCACCCCTGACCCAGGCCAGGCCCCGCGAGGGGCCTGGCCTGCCTGCGTCACCGTCCGCCGAGGCCGTCGCCGGCCATGACAGCCTCGCCTCGACGAGGGATACTGGGCGTATCGCCCACCCTCCTCAGGTCACCGCGCCTCATGACGACCGAGACCGCGCGTCGCGAGCAAAGCCGCCTGAAGAACGGCCTGCAGACCCTGCTGATCATGGGCGGGCTGGCGCTGGTGCTGGCGGTCCCCGGCTACCTGCTGGCCGGCGGCCTCGGCCTGCTGATGAGCCTCGGCGCGGCGGTGGTCGGGGCGCTGGCCGGCAGCTGGGTGCCGGCCCGGGTCATCCTCGCCGAGGCCGGCGCCGGCCTGGTCGAGCGCCATCAGGCGCCGATCCTCTATCGCCTGCTCGACGCCCTCTATCGACGCGCCGGACTCACCGGGCCGCCGCGGCTCTTCTACACGCCCTCCCCCGACCTCAACGCCTTCGCGGTGGGCACCCGGCGCGACGGCGGCATCGCCGTCACCGCCGGCCTGCTGCGCACCCTGACCCTGCGCGAGCTGGCCGGGGTGCTCGCCCACGAGGTCAGCCACCTGCGCCACGGCGACACCCGGGTGATGTCGATGGCCGCGGCCATGACGCGTCTGACGCTCTTTCTGACCACGCTGCTGCAGGTCAGCCTGCTGCTGATGCTGCCGATGATCCTGGCCGGCGAGCTGCGACTGCCCTGGGGCGTGCTGCTGATCGTGGCGTTCTCGCCCACCCTCAGCACCCT
Source organism: Halomonas sp. (assembly GCA_033720795.1). Lineage (GTDB taxonomy): Bacteria > Pseudomonadota > Gammaproteobacteria > Pseudomonadales > Halomonadaceae > Halomonas. Next base: position 2,565 of record JAWWBV010000389.1, read on the forward strand.
GCTGCAGCTGGCCCTCTCCCGCCACCGCGAGTACGCCGCCGACCTGGAGGCCGCGAGCCTGACCGGTGACCCCGAGGGCCTCGCCTCGGCGCTGGCCGCGCTGGAGCGCCATCACGGCCGCTGGCTGCTGACGCTCTTCGGCCGCCACCCGCCGGCCGGCCCCGAGTGGCTGCGCACCCACCCCTCGACCCGCGAACGCATCCGCCGGCTGCTGGCGGCCGAGCCCCCCGCAGGGCACCCGCCCCTCTCGCCCGTCCTCGATCCCGCACACTCCCCGGTGATCGACGATCCGCCGGGGCCCCTGGGCCGGGGCTACTGGCTGCGTCGCTGAGTTTGCGCCAGGGCTGCGCTCAGTTCCTGCGCTCCTCCTCCTCGAGGTCTTCCACATCGCCCATCGAAGCCAGCCGAATGTTGCGCCCGGTCCGGATGGTGGACTTGAAGGCGAACAGGGCCGAGCCCGACTGACCTTTCCCCCAGAAACCGGTCCACCGGCAATGTGAGATTTCCACTACGTTTACCCTGATAGCCGGAGATCTCGCGATGAAGCGTAACCGCCATACCGAAGAGCAGGTCATCACCATCCTCAAGGCCCATGAGCGTGGCGTGTCGGTGGCCGAGCTGGCTCGGCAGAATGGCGTCACCGA
>JAWWBV010000390.1:0-3205 GCA_033720795.1 Halomonas sp.
CCGGAGATCAGCCCCATGCCGCCGGCGCGCTTGTTGATCACCGCGGTACGCACCGCCTCACGGAGGTCGGAGGCGCCCTTGGACCCGCCGCCGGAGTTGATCAGCCCGGCGCGGCCCAGGTAGCAGTTGGCCACCTGGTAGCGGGCCAGGTCGATGGGATGATCCGAGGCGAGGTCGCTGTAGACCCGCTCGTGGGTGTGGCCGAAGCCGATGTCGCGGTAGCCGGCGTTGGTCTCGGGCAGCTTCTGCTTGACGATGTCCGCCTTGAGGGTGGCCGCCAGGTGGTTGGCCTGGCCGGTGAGGTCGGCGGCCACGTGGTAGTCGGTGCCCTCGTGCTTGAAGGCCGGGTTGCGCAGGTAGGCCCAGAGCACGGTGACCAGGCCCAGCTCATGGGCGCGCTCGAAGGCCGCGCTGACCTCCTGGATCTGTCGGCGGCTTTCGTGGGAGCCGAAGTAGATGGTCGCCCCCACCGCCACGCAGCCCATCTCGAAGGCCTGGTCGACCTGGGCGAACGGCGTCTGGTCGTAGATCGCCGGATAGCTCAGCGTCTCGTTGTGGTTGAGCTTGAGGATCATCGGGACCCGGTGGGCGTAGCGACGCGCCACCGAGGCGAGCCCGCCGAGGGTCGAGGCCACGGCGTTGCAGCCGCTCTCGATGGCCAGCTCGACGATGTTCGCCGGGTCGAAGTAGCGCGGATTGGGCGAGAAGGAGGCCCCCGCCGAGTGCTCGATGCCCTGATCCACCGGCAGGATGCTGAGGTAGCCGGTGCCGGCGAGGCGGCCGTGATCGAAGAGCGCCTGCATGTTGCGCAGCACGTGGGGACGGCGATCGCCCTGGGCCATCACCCGGTCGACGAAATCGGGGCCGGGCGCGTGGATCGACGCGGCCGGGATGCCACGGCACTCATGGGTCAGCAGGCTTTCCGTCTCGTTGCCGAGCAGCTGCGCTATATCGGTCATCGCTCCCTCTCTCCTTGATGGTTGACTGACGGGTTGTCGATGCTACCCCTCTAGCCTAGAGCAAGCGGCCGCCGCCGACAGCCCGTCGACGGACCAAAAGGGCGATGGACTGGCATGAGCCGAATCCGACTTGTCGTCGCGCTTCTCCGCGACCGTACCGGAACGGTGACACGCCTGACGGCCACGCCTCGGTCGGTGGACCGGCAAAGAAAAGCCCCCGGAAACGGGGGCGGAAGGCGGACCGGCTCAGGCCGTCTTGATCTCGATGCGCCGCCGGCGATGGGTCTCCTTCTTGGGCAGCACCAGCCGCAGCACACCGTTGTCGATGTTCGCCTGGATGCCCTCCACGTCGATCTCGTGGCTCAGCGTGAAGCGCCGTGCGAACCGCTGGGCGCGCACCTCGGCATAGAGGGACGTGAGCCCCTCGGGCATCGCCAGGGCCAGCTCGCCCTCGAGGCTGAGCACGTTGTCGTTGACCTCGATGGACAGGGTGTCGCGCTGCACGCCGGGCATGTCGGCGAGCAGGTGCAGGGCGTTGTCCTCCTCGAAGATGTCCACCGCGGGCAGCATCGCCTCGCGACGGCGCTCGCGGTCCTCGACGACCTCGCGAGGGGACTCTTGCTTGGCAACCTCGTTCATGACGACTCACCTCCTTTCAGGGATGGGACGACAGACGTCACGACGCCTGGATATCGATGCGACGTGGCTTGAGCTCTTCGCGCTTGGGCAGCACCACCTCGCAGATACCATCGTGGAAGCGCGCCTCGGCGCGGTCGGGGTCGATGCCCTCCGGCAGGGCCAGGGAACGGCTGAACGCACCCTGCTGCCGCTCACGGCGAAAGAGACTGCGCTGGGTCGACGCCGCGTCATCGGCCGCCTTCTCGCTGCGCTCGCCGCTGACGGTCAGCACGTTGTCCTGCAGGCTGACCTCCAGCGTCTCGGCCGTGAGCCCGGGAGCGAAGACGTAGACCCGCACCGCGTCGTCGGTGCGTCCCACGTTGATCATGGGAAAGCTGCCCCGGGGCACCGAGCGGATATCGGCGACGCCGGGCTCGGGCCACATCTCGTCGAAGAAGCGCCGCAACCAGTCCGTGCCGGGCGCCGCGTTGGTATCGAACCGCCTGAGATCTCCGAACATGACGAACACCTCCTGATCATCTGCTGTGGATGATGACGCACGGGCGGGACATTCCACCCTTCGCCCTTACACTCCTGACATAGGTGCTCCCAGGCCGTTTTCAAGTGGCCGGGCGGCCGCGACGACGATCCCGAAATAGGCTAGAATCCCCGCCTCGCGCCCACCGGATATCGGGAGTCTCGGACAGGCCATGGCCCTACGCATCGCCATCAACGGTTACGGCCGCATCGGCCAGTGCGTGCTGCGCGCCCTGATCGAGGGAGAGGCAGCCCGCCACGACGGCCCGACCCTGGAGGTCGTGGCGATCAACGAGCTCTCCGACCTCGCCACCATCGCCTACCTGACCCGCTACGACACCACCCACGGCCGCTTTCCGGGCCGCGTCGAGGTCGACGGCGACCGGCTGGTGATCGATGGCCGGCCGATCCACGTGCTCTGCGAGCCCGACCCCACCCGGCTGCCCTGGGGCGAACTCGGCATCGACCTGGTGCTGGAGTGCTCGGGCAGCTTCAAGGATCGCGCCACCGCCGAGGCCCACCTGGCCGCCGGCGCCGGACGGCTGCTGTTCTCCCAGCCCGCCGAGAGCGACGTCGACGCCACCATCGTCACCGGCGTCAACGACGGCGACCTGACGGCCGCCTGTCGCATCGTCTCCGCGGCTTCCTGCACCACCAACTGCCTGGTGCCGGTGCTCACCGTGCTCGACGAGGCGCTGGGCATCGAGCACGGCGTCACCACCACCATCCACTCGGCGATGAACGACCAGCCGGTGATCGACGCCTACCACCAGACCGACCTGCGTCTGACCCGCTCGGCGATGCACTCCATCGTGCCCGTCGACACCGGGCTCGCCCGCGGCATCAACCGCCTGATGCCCCACCTGGCCGGACGCTTCGAGTGCCTGCACGTGCGGGTGCCGACGATCAACGTCTCGACCATGGACCTGTCGATCTGCGTGCGCCGCGACACCTCGGCCGAGGCGGTCAACACCCTGCTGCGCGAGGCCAGCCGCGGGCGGCTCTCGGGGCTGCTCGGCTATACCGAGGAACCGGTGGCCTCGGTCGACTTCAACCACGATCCGCGCTCCGGTATCGTGGACGCCACCCAG
>JAWWBV010000391.1:0-3190 GCA_033720795.1 Halomonas sp.
CAGCGCGTCGAACACCTCGAGAAAGCCCGGCAGGCCCGGGCGCAGCGCCAGATCGACCCTGGGCACGCCCGGGGGAATCGGCAGCCCGGCATCGGCGATCACGACGGTGTCGGTATGGCCAAGCTCGGCGATGAGCGTGGCGAGGGGGGCATTGAGAAGGCCTTGGCGTTTCATGGCACATCCAGGCGATGTATCGCGATAATGAGCTTCAGCGTAGGACGCAAACGTTTGCGGTTGCGATTATCCATAAGTCTATGCCCAACGCAAGACGGCCGTGGCGATGGCGCCACGGCCGTCTGGCGAGCGTCGAGCAGGCGTCGCGGGCCGATCGGCTCGAACCGCTGGTGGAAAAATGACGGCACTCGCCCGGGGCTTACCCCGCCAAGGGTTGAACCTCATCGGTGCCGGCTATATCTATCTTCATGAGGGAGCTTTTCCACCAGGCTGGAGGGAGGCCATACGGCGAATCGGATTACCGAGAGAGGGCTCGTCTCCCAGGTTCCCCACGCACATCCGGGCTTAGTGTCACTGACATCACGAGGAGGTTTTCTCATGCTGGCAGATCCCTATCCCACTCGCCTGAACGAATATCGCCCGCCGCTGCCTCGTCGAGAACCGGTAGTACATGCCCGCAACCAGCGTCGCTGGGAGGGGCCGCTGGATGAAGTGGCGCTCTCGCGCTACGAACGGGATGGCTTCCTGTGGTTCGACGGCTTCTTCTCGCGGGATCGCATCGAGCCGTTCTTCGAGGAACTCAAGGCGATGGCCAAGGACGACGCGCTGATGCGCTCGGAGCAGGTCATCCAGGATCCCAGCAGCGGCGCCATCCGCTCCGTGTTCGGCATGCACCGCTTCTCGGAACACTTCGACCACCTGACCCGCGACCCGCGCATCCTCGGCATGGTGCGCCAGCTGCTGGGCAGCGAGGTCTATATCCATCAGTCGCGCATCAACGACAAGTACGGCTTCCAGGGCAGCGGCTTCGACTGGCACTCGGACTTCGAGACCTGGCACGCCGAGGACGGCATGCCGCGCATGCGGGCGGTCAGCGCCTCGCTGATGCTGACCGACAACAGCGAGTTCAACGGCCCGCTGATGCTGATTCCCGGCTCGCACCGTCACTTCGTGCCCTGCCTGGGGGAGACCCCCGAGGCCAACTGGCGGGAGTCGCTGAAGGCCCAGAAGATCGGCGTGCCGGACCAGCAGGCCCTGGCGCAGCTCGCCGAGCATGGCGGCATCCAGGCGCCCAAGGGGCCGGCGGGCTCACTGCTGCTGTTCGAGTGCAACACCCTGCACGCCTCGAACGAGAACATGTCGCCCTGGCCGCGCTCCAACCTGTTCTTCGTCTACAACAGCGTGGATAACACCCTGGAAGAGCCGTATGCGGCGCCCTCGCGGCGGCCCGAGTTCCTGGCGTCCCGCGAAGACGTCGAGCCGCTGACGATGCACGACGACTTTCCGGAGCTCTCGGGCCAGGGGGTCGAGCCGCTGCGCTGACCCACGCCGCAGGAAGGGTCGGTCAGTAGCGCGAAGAACCGCGTGACATGACACGGTTGCCTCTCATGGCCGCGCAGTCGCCTTGCGCTGCACGGCCATGGTGGCACTGAGGACATCACGGCATACCCCACGCCGACCTTGAGCACGCCATCGCGCTGGCGCGAGCGTCCAGGCGGCTGGGCGCACGACGGGCTCAGTCAGGTTTCATTTGCCTGCCGATGATGCGCATCGTCCCAATGAGAAAATGCAACGAACGGCGCACATCCGGATCCTTCAGGGAACTCATCAATTGGAACAGACCCGGCGGCTTGTCCAGGGCTTGGGTCTGGGCATTCGCCATACGCATGGCATTACCGGTCGTCCAACCCAGGGCCAGGACTTCCTCACCCACCTTGGTGGTCTTTTCCAATGCCGCTTCGTCTAGAAACTCGATGTTGTCCGAGATGACCGATAACAGATCAATGATATTGTTCAACCGGCCAGCCTGCACTAATGGTGCTGCCTTATCGATCAAGGCCTTGAGGCCGTCGATAGTGGCATGGTCATTCAGGGCCGTCTCGGATGCGAGTTTCTCCAAGCTCATGGCCAACTGCTCTTGATCAGACATAAACGTCTCCTGGTGAATCAAACCATGCCACGTGCAACGGCCCAATAAATACCGCGATTAAACGTCTTTCGCATCAAGCCCCCCAGCTTGGTGGGTGGCGCGACCTGGACATCGCTCTTGTAGTCGTACCAGAGCGGCATGCCGGCCTCCAATCCCATCTGAGCGATTGCCTGAACCTTCCCATCATAGATCGCAGAGGTATACCCACGACGGATTTCCGAGGCTATATTTTCCACGATGATGGGCGACTGGTTATGACATGAGCCGCCTGCCTTACTCACAGGCAAGTCAACGGTATCTCCCATGACATAGACGTTATCGGCACCGTACATCTTCAACGTCTCGAAGTCGGTGGGCAACCAGCCTTCATTATTCTGGGCTTGTGATTTACCTGAATTTATGACGGCATCAACCGCCCGGATAGGCGGCGTCGCCATCAGGATATCAAACTCCTGAGAAGCCCCTTCCTCCGAATAGGCTATCTTGGACTCGGGATCGACCTTGTCCAGGGTAAAGCCACGTTGATACTTGATGTTCTTGCTATCAAAAATGCCAGGCAGTATCTCGCAGGTCGGCTTCTGCAGGAAAAGGCAGTTGCGCAAGAGCTGAGACACTGTCGGGTAGCTATATATGATTTCCACGCGATCTCGCACACCACGCTTACGCAAATATTCATCAAGCATCAAGGTGGTTTCGATAGGCGCGATGCCACACTGGTGAGGAACATTGGGCGTCTTCGGGAAATTGACCGTGATAAAGATACGCCCCTCGTTAATGCTACTTAACTTCTTGGCGAGTTGCTGGGCCGGCCTCGTCTGATAGAAATGATCTCCTGCCTCCTTCAAGCCCTCGATACGTTCTGGCGCGGGGATACAGCCAGTTGAAATAACGAGATACTCATAATCGTAGCGCTTGCCACTTTCACACGAGACGCGGCTTTTATCGAATTCGAAACTCTCAACCCCATCCACATGAAAGACAATCTCGGGCCGCAACAGCGAACGCTGCTTTCGAACCAGCTCATGCGGATGATAGCTATTGAAGGCCACATACATGTTGGCCGGCTTGTACACATGGTCGGGGGAG
>JAWWBV010000392.1:0-3189 GCA_033720795.1 Halomonas sp.
GAGCCAGCCCAGTCCCAGCAGCGAGAAGGCCACCCAGACGCCGCTGCCGAGCAGCAGCATCAGGGCGACGAAGAGGATCGTCATCATCACGAGCATGGGGTGTCTCCGGGGCTCATTCCTGGCCGCTGTCGTCGATGGTAAAGGTGGTGGGCCGGGTCACGGCGGTCACCAGGGTCGCCCACCAGGCCTCGGCGAGCGCCAGGCAGAACAGCACCACGCCCAGGAGCATCGCCGACTGGGGAATCCACAGCGGGATGCGCAGCAGGCCGTAGGAGGTCTCGTTGAAGGCGATGCTGTCGGCCAGCAGCCAGTAGAGGTACCAGCCGAGGTAGAGGCAGAGGATCAGCGCGATGCTCAGGCAGAAGACCTCGACGAAGGCGCGCGGGGCCGGCGAGAGGCGCCCGACCAGCAGCGTCACGCGGATGTGGCCGCCATGCACGAAGGTGTAGGCGAGCCCGAGGAAGCTGGCGCCGACCAGCAGGAAACCGGAGATCTCCGCGAGGCCGGGAATCGCCAGGCCGATGCGGTCGCCGCCGATCGCCGTGGCGATGCGGTCGACGAGGCGGCCGAGGATCTGGGCGGTGATCAGTGCGCAGATCAGGCACAGGCAGAGGGCGGCCAGGTAACCGCCCAGCTGGTAGAGGGGTCTGAGGCGATAGGTCATGGCAGGGTCCAGAGTCAGCTGCCGGGGCGAGGGCCCCGGCAGGGAGGGGCGGATCAGTCGCGGGCGGCCTCGTAGGCCTCGAGGATGGCGGCGCCCTGGTCACCGGCGCGGCCGGCCCACTCCTCGGTCATGGTCGCGCCGACCTCCTTGAGCAGGGTGGCGAGCTCGGGGGTCGGCTCGCTGACCTCGATGCCGTTCTCCTTGAGCACCGCGAGGGCGTCGGCGGTCTCCTGTCGGCTCATCTCCCAGCCGCGGGCCTCGGCCGCCTCGGCCGCCTGGAGCACGGCCTGGCGGGTGGCCTCGTCGAGACGCGAGAAGGCCTTCTCGCTGACGATCACCATGTTCTTCGGCAGCCACAGCTGGGCATGGTTGAAGTGGCTCAGGTAGTCCCAGGCCTTGGTATCGGCGCCGGTGGCCGGCGAGGTGATCATGGCGCCGACGCGCCCGGTGCTGAAGGCGGTGGGAATGTCCGGCACCTCGACCTGGGTCGGCACGGCGCCGACCAGCTGGGCGAAGCGCTCGCTGGCGGTGTTGTAGGCGCGCATGCTCAGGTTCTTCAGATCGTCGGGCTCTTCCACCGCCTGCTGGGTGTAGATGCCCTGGGGCGGCCACGGCACGGCGAACAGCAGGCGCAGCCGCTGCTCGGCGAGCTCCTCGGCGATGACCTCCCGGGAGGCCTCCCAGAGGGTCTCGGCATCCTCGTAGCTCGACGCCAGGTAGGGCACGGAGTCGACCTCGAAGATCGGATTCTCGTTGGCCAGGCGCGACATGATCAGCTCGCCGATGGGCACGATGCCGCGACGCACCGAGTTCTTGATCTCGGCATGGCCGATCAGCGAACCGTTGGAGTGCACGGTGATGTCCAGCTCGCCATCGGTGGCCTCGCGCACGTCATCGGCGAATTCGCGGATGTTGACGGTGTGGAAGGTCATGTCGCCATAGGGCGTGGGCATGTTCCACTCGGTCGCCGCCTGGGCGGGACCGCCCAGGGTGGCTAGGCTGAGACCAAGGACGGCGGCCGAGGTCAGAGAGAGGAGAGGGGAGCGGGCATTCATGGGCGGTACCTCGTGTCGAATGCGTGGAAGCGTGGCGGGACGGCGGGCGGCGACGCAGGACGCCGCGGGCGGATCGTCCTGAACCAGTCTAGCGGGTGTCTGGACGGCAGATTAGGGAGGCGGGGGAGGCCGAGTCAACGATGTGGAGTCTAATGAACGATGTCTTATCGATAAAACGTTGATAAATTCTCGTTAAACACTGGTTTCGAGGAGATGGAGCATGAAACGCCTGTTGCTCAATGCCGACATGGGCGAGAGCTTCGGTCCCTGGGTCATGGGGCGGGACCACGAGGTCATGCCCTACGTGGATCTGGCCAATGTCGCCTGCGGCTTCCACGCCTCCGACCCCGATGTGATCCGCATGACCGTGCGGCTCGCCAAGCGTCACGGCGTCACCGTGGGGGCCCACCCCGCCTATCCGGACATGGTCGGCTTCGGCCGTCGCTCGATGGCCTGTTCGGCCGAGGAGGTCGAGAACCTGGTGCTCTACCAGGTCGGCGCCCTGGCCGGGGTCTGTCGGGCCGAGGGCCTGGAGGTCGGCTATGTGAAACCCCACGGCGCGCTCTACAACGACATGATGCGCGATCCCGATATCCTCGGGGCGGTCATGCGCGCGCTCACGGCCTTCGACGCGCGCCTGCCGCTGATGGTGATGGCCACCCGGGATCCGTCCGCGACGCGTGAGCTGGCCGAGCGCCACGGCGTGACCCTGTGGTTCGAGGCCTTCGCCGATCGCGCCTACGACGCCGAGGGGCGGCTCGTCTCCCGGCGAGAGCCGGGCGCCGTGCATCACGACCCCGAGGTGATCGTCGACCAGGCCCGGCGCATCGCCGGTGGCGAGCCGCTGACGGCGAGCGACGGCAGCCGCCTGGTGCTGGCCGCCGACACCCTCTGCGTGCACGGCGACAATGCCGAGTCGATCGCCGCGATCAAGGCGATCCGCGAGGCCCTCGACGGCCTGGCCAGCGCCTCGTGAGCGGTACGTTGCCGCAGGGACTGCCGCGCCTCGACGGCCGGGGCTAGCGGCTGGACGAGGGCGATTATCTGCGGGTCGCGCCGCGTGCAGCCGGAAGTGGTCGCTAGATGAGGCGTGAGGCCCCTCCGAGGGGCGGATCGACTATTGCCGATCCGCCAAGCTGTTACTGCTGCCGTGGCAGGAGGTGTGTCTGAGGGCGGTCGCCACCGAGCCGGCGCCGGCGGCCTACCGCCGCTTCCGCGCCGCCTTCGCCTGAGACGGCGCCCTCCCGAGCGCCGCGTCGGGCTCGCGCCTTCTACGCGCCCAGGCCGCTCTCACGCAGCAGCTGGTCGATGCTGCGCTCGGTGCGAGGCGCGCCGCCCTCGAGCAGCAGCTGGGTCTCCAGGTCGCTCAGGCCATCCTGCACCAGGCGCTCGATCAGCTCGGCCTTGGTGATGCCGGTGTGCTGGCAGGCCTGCTCGAGGCGGGTCTCGATGTCGCGGGAAAAACGCAGC
>JAWWBV010000393.1:0-3180 GCA_033720795.1 Halomonas sp.
GTATCGGCATCCGGCGGCAGCACCGTGGAGGGGCTGTCCTTGCCGCGGGTGACGACGATGGCGGCGATCTTCGCTGGATCGATGGGGATGTAGGGGGTGCCGATGCGCGAGTCCGGCGCCACGACGGGAATCGGCGGGCGCGTCGGGCGCATCTGCGGGATGTAAATGTCGTGAAGCCCCTCCAGCTCGGCGGGCGCGTCGAGGTTGAGCTCGATGATCACCTTGTCGGCCAGTATCGCGTAGCTCGCCGAGTTGCCCACCGAGTTCGTGGGCACGATGCCGCCCGCCTCGGTGATGGCGCAGGCCTCCACCACCGCCACGTCGAGCTCGGCGAGCTGGCGGTTGCGCAAAAGCTCGACGGTCTCGGAGAGGTGCTGGTCGATGAACATCACCTCGCCGGCGTTGATCGCCCGGCGCAGGGTGGTGTCGACCTGGAAGGGCATCCGACGCGCCAGCACCTTGGCCTCGGTGAGGCGCTGGTCGAGGTCGTTCCCCAGCGAGGCGCCGGTCATCAGCGTGATGGAGAGCGGCGCCTGGGCCGCCCGTTCGGCCAGCGCCAGCGGCACCGCCTTGGCCTCGCCGGCGCGGGTGAAGCCGCTCATGCCCACCGTCATGCCGTCGGTGATCAGCGCGGCGGCCTCGTCGGCGCTGCACAGCCGCTCCCGCCACTGGGGCCAGCGGCAACGTTGCTGGATGGTCGTCTCGTCCTGCACGCCCGGAATCCTCCATCTCTCAGGGTAATTAGTTCGTCGGCTCAATGATTTCACGTAAATCATGAAGGCGCTATACAGATAGGCGATTCGTCGACGTTCGTCTAATACGTCGACAGCCTGGGGCGCGTCAGGCCCTCCGCCGGACTTTTGCCGCCAACCGGGCTTGGCCGTACAATGCAGGGTCATTGTCGCCGCTCCGTGCGGCCCCGTATCCGCTTCTGCACAAGCCCCCGCTCGAGGAAACCCCGGACCCATGCGCGCCAGTCAACTGTTGATCGCCACCCTCAAGGAAACGCCTGCCGACGCCGAAGTCGTCAGCCACCAGCTGATGCTGCGCGCCGGGATGATCCGTCGCCTCACCTCCGGCCTCTACACCTGGCTGCCGATGGGCCTCAAGACCCTGCGCAAGGTCGAGCGCATCGTGCGCGAGGAGATGGATCGTGCCGGCGCCCAGGAGGTGCTGATGCCGGCGGTGCAGCCGGCGGAGCTGTGGCAGGAGTCCGGCCGCTGGGAGCAGTACGGCCCGGAGCTGCTGCGCCTCAAGGATCGCCACGATCGCGACTACTGCGTCGGCCCGACCCACGAGGAGGTGATCACCGACCTGGTGCGCAAGGAGATCGCCAGCTACAAGCAGCTGCCGGCCAACTTCTACCAGGTGCAGACCAAGTTCCGCGACGAGATCCGGCCGCGCTTCGGGGTGATGCGCTCCCGGGAGTTCATCATGAAGGACGCCTACTCCTTCCACATCGATGAAGCGTCCCTGAAGGAGACCTACCAGGCGATGTACGACGCCTACGTGCGCATCTTCACCCGCCTGGGGCTCGACTTCCGTCCGGTGATCGCCGACAACGGCGCCATCGGCGGCACCGGCTCCCACGAGTTCCACGTGCTGGCCGACTCCGGCGAGGATGACATCGTCTTCTCCACCGGGTCGGATTATGCCGCCAACATGGAGAAGGCCGAGGCGCTGGCGCCCCAGGGCGAGCGCGCGGCACCTGCCGAGGAGCTGCGCCTGGTCGACACGCCCAACGCCAAGACCATCGCCGCCCTGGTCGAGCAGCACGGCCTGCCCATCGAGAAGACCCTCAAGACGCTGATGGTCAAGGGGGCAGAGGGTGGCCTGATCGCCCTGCTGGTGCGCGGCGACCATGAGCTCAACGAGGTGAAGGCAGAGAACCTCGCCGAGGTAGCCGCGCCGCTGACCATGGCCACCGAGGAGGAGATCCGCGCCGCGGTAGGCGCCGGCCCCGGCTCACTGGGTCCGGTCAACCTCGAGATGCCGATCATCATCGATCGCAGCGTGGCGATGATGAGCGATTTCGGCGCCGGCGCCAACGTCGACGGGCAGCACTACTTCGGCATCAACTGGGAGCGCGACGTGGCACTGCCCAGGGTCGCCGACCTGCGCAACGTGGTGGAGGGCGATCCCTCACCGGACGGCCAGGGCACGCTCGCCATCAAGCGCGGCATCGAGGTCGGCCACGTCTTCCAGCTCGGCCAGAAGTACTCCAAGGCGATGAACGCCACGGTACTGGGGGACGAAGGTCGTGCCGTGCATCCCTGGATGGGCTGCTATGGTATCGGGGTGACTCGGGTCGTGGCCGCCGCCATCGAGCAGAACCACGACGAGGCCGGGATCATCTGGCCCGACGCCATCGCGCCCTTCCACGTCGCCCTGGTGCCGATGAACGCCCACAAGTCACAGCGCGTGCGCGAGGAATCCGAGCGACTCTACCAGGCGCTTACCGCCGCCGGCCTCGAGGTGCTGCTGGATGATCGCGACCTGCGCCCGGGCGTGCGCTTCGCCGACCACGAACTGATGGGCATTCCCCACCGCCTGGTCGTCGGCGACCGGGGCCTGGACAAGGGTGAACTGGAATACAAGGGACGCCGTGACAGTGACGCCACCATGGTACCGGCCGGGGAGATCATCGACTTCCTGGGCGCGAAGGTCGCGATCTAGGCAGCGGTGGGCCGCCGCCCTGGCGGTGGCCTGCATCTTCCCCGCCATGACGGCCCTGGGGCAGGGAGAGCGGGACTTCCTGGCCGCCCTCCCTGACGCCTACCAGGCCGCCGAGCCCACGCCGACGGCCCTCTCGTCCGAGCCCCCCGCTCCCTTCGTGCGGGCGCTGCCCTCCGCGCCCGCCAGCCTGCGCGACACCCTCGACGCCGTGCGCGATGCGCCGCTGCCCCCCGCCGACATCTGGGCGGCCCGGCAGTGGTTGAACGCCATGGAGCCGCGGCTCGCCCGCTACGTGCCGGAGGCCCGGCGGCGCCGGGCGCTGCTGGGCCGCATCCACCAGGAGGCGCGCCTCGCCGGCCTGGCCCCGGAGCTGGTCCTGGCGGTCATCCAGGTGGAGAGCGCCTTCCAGGCCGAGGCCGTCTCCTCGGCCGGCGCCGTCGGGCTGATGCAGATCATGCCCTTCTGGGTCCGCGAGCTGGGCCTGCCCGCCGACGACCTCAAGGA
>JAWWBV010000394.1:0-3173 GCA_033720795.1 Halomonas sp.
CCCACTGGGCCAGCGCCCGCAGGCAGAGCGTGGCCGCGAGGCCCGCCACCCAAGGGATGAGATCATCAAGCGCTCGCTCGTCGACCAGCAGGGCGCTGATCAGCCCGGCGAGCAGCACCATCTGGACGATGGTGGCGAGTCCGACCGCTCCGCCGGCGAGCAGCGCCAGGCGATGGTGGCGACGCTCGCCGGTGGCGAGCCGCGACAGCCACGCCCGGGCCGCGGGCCCGGGTGCCTCGGCGTCGGCCTCGCTCTCGGCCCTCACCTCAGTGGTAGCCTTCGCCGGGGCGGACCTTGCCGCGGAACACCCAGTAGGACCAGGCGGTGTAGGCCAGCACGATGGGGATCACGAAGAGCACGCCGATCAGCAGGAAGAGCTGGGAGCCCGGGTCGGAGGCGGCGTCCCAGATGGTGTAGTCCGGCGGCACGATGACCGGCCACTTGCTGACCACGAGCCCCAGGTAGGTGAAGAAGAAGAGCCCCAGGGTGGCGAGGAAGGGCTGCCCCTCGCGGCGCTGGCGGACGGCGCGCCACAGGAGACCCGCGCAGACGAGCGCCAGGGCCGGGAAGATCCAGATCAGCGGCAGGTGCCCGAACCAGCGCTCGCGCACGGCGCCATCGACGAAGGGCGTCCAGAGGCTGATGATCGCGAACACCCCGAGCACCGCCAGCAGCAGCCGGGGCGCAAGCCGATAGGCCCACTCCTGCAGCGCCCCCTCGGTCTTCAGGATCAGCCAGGTGGCGCCGAGCAGCGCGTAGCCGGCCATCAGCCCCAGGCCCGTGAGCACGCTGAAGGGGGTCAGCCAGTCGAAGGGACCGCCGACGTAGACGAAGTCCTCGACGGGGAAGCCCCGGATGTAGGCCCCCACGACCACGCCCTGGGCGAAGGCCGCCACCGCCGAGCCCCAGCAGAAGGCGCGGTTCCACCAGTGGCGGTTGCGGCGAGACTTGAAGCGGAACTCGAAGGCGATGCCGCGAAAGATCAACCCGGCGAGCATCAGGAAGACGCCGAGGTAGAGCGCCGGCAGGAACACCGAGTAGACCAGCGGGAAGGCCCCCAACAGCCCCGCCCCGCCGAGTACCAGCCAGGTCTCGTTGCCGTCCCACACCGGCGCCACGGTGTTCATCATCACGTCCCGGGAGGTCTCGTCCGGCGCGAAGGGGAAGAGGATCCCCACGCCCAGGTCGAAGCCGTCCATCAGCACGTACATCATCACCCCGAAGCCGATGATCACGGCCCAGATGAGACTCAGGTCGAACATGGCCATGGGTCAGCTCCTCCCCGGTTGGCTGGAGGCGTCCTCGAAGGGCACGTGGGAGGCCGACAGCGGTCGCTTTGGCCGCTCGACCTCGCCGTCGTGGGCGGCCTCGGGCAGCATGCCCTGGCGCACCACCCGGGTCAGGTAGTAGACCCCGCAGCAGAAGACCACGGCGTAGACGGCCATGTAGCCGACCAGCGTGAACAGCGCCATGCCGCCGGTCAGCGAGGGGGTGAGCCCCTCGGCGTGGCTCATCAGGCCATAGACCAGCCAGGGGGCACGCCCGGTCTCGGTGACCACCCAGCCGGCCAGCACCGCGACGAAGGGGGTCACGGTCATCACCCGCATCAGCTGCAGGAAGCCGCGATGCTCATAGACCCGGCCGCCACGACGCAGCCAGAGGCCGGCGAGGGAGACGGCGATCATCACCAGGCCCAGGGCCACCATGATCCGAAACGCCCAGAAGACGATCCACACCGGCGGCTGCTCCTCGGGGGGCACCTCGCCGATGCCCGGCACCTCGCCCTCGGCGTCGTGGGTCAGGATGAGGCTCGCGAGGCTCGGGATGCCGATCTCGAGGCGGTTCTCCTGGGCCTGCTGGTCGGGCCAGGCGAAGAGCAGCAGCGGCGTGTTCGCGCTGCGCTCCCAGTTGCCCTCCATGGCGGCCACCTTGGTCGGCTGGTGCTCCAGGGTGTTGAGGCCGTGGAAGTCCCCCACCACCGCCTGGGTCGGCGCCAGCACCAGCAGCAGCCACAGGCACATGGAGAGCGCCTTGCGGTTGGCCTCGCGGTCGCGGCCGATCAGCAGGTACCAGGCGCTGACCCCGGCCACCACGAAGCCGCCGGTCAGGAACGACGCCAGCACCATGTGGGTGAAGCGGTACGGGAAGGAGGGATTGAAGATCGCCGCGCTCCAGTCGGTGACGTGGAAGCGCCCCTCTATCAGCTCCATGCCGGCCGGCGTCTGCATCCAGCTGTTGGCCGAGAGGATCCAGAACGAGGAGATGAAGGTGCCGGTGGCGACCATGATGGCGGCGAAGAGGTGCACGCCCTGGGGCACCTTGCCACGGCCGAACAGCAGCACGCCGAGGAAGGCCGCCTCCAGGAAGAAGGCTGTGACGACCTCGTAGCTCAGCATCGGGCCGAGGAAGTTCGACGCCGCCAGGGAGAAGTTGCTCCAGTTGGTGCCGAACTGGAAGGACATGACGATGCCCGAGACCACGCCCATGCCGAAGACCACGGCGAAGACCCTGGTCCAGAACAGCGCCAGGCGGTCCCAGGCGGGATTGTCGGTCTTGAAGAAGAGCCCGTTGAGCAGGGCGATGTAGGACGCCAGGCCGATGGTGAACACCGGGAAGATGGCGTGAAAGGCGACCACGAAGGCGAACTGCAGTCGCGACAGCAGCAGGGGATCCAGTTCCATGACGCACTCCTCGTTCCTGCGAAGGACATTCGCAAGGGATGCGCAGGCACTCGTCGTGCTCTTGTACTTGGGGTGCCGCTCGGCGACACCCTGTCGCATTCCTCCTCACACCGCTCCCAGACTAGCCGACGAGGGCGATAGAAGGCGCCTATCAAGGCGATGCCCACCGCCGGCGAGCCCGGGAAACGCTCGTGACGCGCATCCTACGCCCGCGCCGTGACGGCTGTCAGGCGCTTCGCGAGGGTCATCGCGCGTCGCATTGTCGCAGCGGGCTATCGCCAAGGACTATGACAAAGGACTCAGCCGCCGCCCCCGACCACCAGGCTGATCATGTAGGCGGTGTAGGCGAGAAACATCGCCAGCAGCGCGGCGCCCTCATAGCGGTTGATGCGCCCCGGCCGGCCGCGCCAGCCGATGGCGAAGAACGCCATCGTCGCGGTCATGACCGTCATCAGGCTCCAGTCGCGCAGCAGCACCTCGCCGCCGGCCTCG
>JAWWBV010000395.1:0-3151 GCA_033720795.1 Halomonas sp.
CGCAGCCAGGCGATCTCCTCGGCCCAGATCGAGGGGTCGATGGTCTCGAGGATCATGGGGATGCCGCCGATGCGCGGGTCGCGCATCAGGGTGGTGAAGGCGGTCAGGCCGATGTTGCCCTGGCCCAGGCTGTGGTGGCGATCCACCCGGCTGGCGAACGCGCTCCTGGCATCGTTCAGGTGCATGCCGCGCAGGTAGTCGAGGCCCACCACCCGGTCGAGCTCGTCGAGGGTGGCGGTGCAGGCTTCTTCGGTGCGCAGGTCGTAGCCGGCGGCGAAGGCGTGGCAGGTGTCGATGCAGACCCCGACGCGCGTCTTGTCGTCGACCTGGTCGATGATCTCGGCGAGGTGCTCGAAGCGCCAGCCGAGGTTGCTGCCCTGGCCCGCGGTGTTCTCGATCACCGCGGTGACGCCCGAGGTCTCGGCGAGCACCAGGTTGATCGATTCGGCGATGCGGGCGAGGCAGTCGCCCTCGCTGATCTTCCTCAGGTGGCTGCCGGGGTGGAAGTTGAGCAGCGAGAGCCCGAGCTGCTCGCAGCGGCGAAATTCGTCGAGGAAGGCGGCACGCGACTTGGCGAGCCCCTCGGCCTCCGGGTGACCGAGGTTGATCAGGTAGCTGTCGTGGGGAAGGATCTGCCCGGGGCCGAAGTCGTGCGTCTCGCAGGCCGCGCGAAAGGCCTCGATGGTCGCCTCGGCCAGCGGCTTGGCCTGCCATTGGCGCTGGTTCTTGGTGAACAGGGCGAAGGCGTCGGCGCCGATCGCCACGGCCCGTTCCACCGCCTTGTCGACCCCGCCCGCCGCGCTGACGTGAGCGCCGAGATAGTTCATGGGTGTCCCCCTCACCGGTTAGATCAGAGATGCATGATAAAGGGGAGTCTACCGCAGCCGCCGTGTCGGGGCATGGCCGGTCGCCTGGCGGCAGGCAGGGTCGGGCGTGCGGGCGCCTCAGTGGCGCCGGGGCTAGCTCTGCCGGCGCGCCTTGGGCCGGTCCGCGGAGGCCTCGTTGGGGGCCGTCCTGGAACCGTCCTCGTGATGGATGATCAGCACGGTCTGCTGGTTGAAGCTGACCTGACGGCCGTAGGCCTCGGCGGCTTTCTTGGTGGCGAAATGCCGGCTGGCGCGCTTGCTGCCGTGACGGTGAACGCTCCACCCCCCCTTGGGATTGGGGGCCACGTGATGCGTTGATGAAGGCATGAAAGTCGTCCCTCCTGGGCGGTAGGGCTACCGAATGGGCACACCTCTCAGTATAGCGCTCCCCGGGGTCGCGAGCGGGCCGGCGGTGCGTCACGCACTTGCCGACCAGCGACATCCGCCGGGCGTGGCGACCGTCGCCGGTGCGGTCTTCCCGTGGGCCCGGCCAGCGGGTCACACGAAGTCGGAATCCTGGGTGCGGACGGTGAGCGTCTCCTCCTCCCCGGGCACCGTCACGGCGAACTCGCCGCCGCCCAGGTGGGTGACCGCGTGGCCCTCGCGGGTGCGAAAGGTGGGCAGGCCGCTGCCGGTCGCGCCGGCATGCTGCAGGTCGGAGAGATCGCGGACGCTGACGAACACGTCGATGAAGTACTCGTTGCCGGCCTCGTCGAAGGCCAGGATGGTGCGTTCATGCTCGGACACGGCGACGCCTCGCTTCGGGAGTTGTGCCGTCCAGTCTAGCCGCCCGCCGGTTCCCGAGGCGAGGGGGGAGCGCGTGTCGTGATCCCTCGTCGCGCAGCGGGTATCCTCGTCGCTGTGGACACGCATCCCGGTCGGTCTCCCGCTGTCGAAGGGGGACCCGATCGTTCGAAAGGAGTCGTAGCTTGCGTCTGGATTACCATGGGCTGCTGCCCGAAGCCGTCGGCTTCCTGCTGCTGCCGCGCTTCTCGATGATGGCCTTCTTCTCGGCCGTCGAGCCGCTGCGCATCGCCAATCGGATCGCGGCGCGCCCGCTGTTCGACTGGCAGCTGATCAGCGAGAACGGGGCGCCGGTCACGGCCTCCAACGGCATGACCCTGCTCGCCGATCACGCCATCGGCGAGGTGCACCACCTGCCCTCGCTGGCAGTGTGCAGCGGCTTCGGCCCCGAAGACACCCTGAGCCGCCCGCTGATGGCCTGGCTGCATCGTCTGGACCAGGCCGGCTGCGTGCTCGGCGGCCTCGACACCGGCGGCTTCCTGCTCGCCGAGGCGGGCCTGCTGGAGGGCGAGCGGGTCACGCTGCACTGGGAGAGCCTGCCGGCCTTCCAGGAGCGCTTTCCGGCCATCGAGACCTCCGACGAGCTCTTCGAGCTCGGCAAGCGACGCTTCTCCTGCGCCGGCGGCACCGCCGCCATGGACATGGTGCTGGAGGTGATCGCCCGTCGACACGGTTCGCGCCTGGCCATCGACGTCTCGGAGCAGTTGATCCATGAGCGCATTCGCACCCGTCGCGACCAGCAGCGCATGTCGCTGGCTCGACGCCTGGGGGTGCATCACCGTCGGCTGGTCGAGGCCGTCGCGCTGATGGAACGCCATCTCGAGACCCCGCTGTCGCTCGCCGAAGTGGCCAGTCGCTGTGGGGTGTCGCTGCGCCAGCTGCAGCGCCTCTTCGAGCAGCACCTCGACAGCTCTCCCCGGGCGTGGTACCTGAAGCTGCGTCTCGAGCGCGCCCACCACCTGCTCGTGGAGACGGACATGGAGGTGCTCACGGTGGGGCTGGCCTGTGGCTTCACCTCCGGCTCCAGCTTCGCCCGCGCCTTCAAGGCGCACTTCGGCGTCTCGCCGCGGGTGGCGCGCCGCCAGTGAGCGCTATCGGCACCCGCGCCGGCATGACTGGCTCTCGGGGCGGCTGAAGGCGAGGCGCTCGCTCAGCCGTCGCCCGCCACGTACTCGAGCGATTCCAGCGAGTCGGTGCCGGTGACGATCGCCTCCAGCTCGTCGCAGAAGGCGGTGAAGGCGTCGCTGGAGGCGCCCGGCGTGCGGTGCAGCTCGATCTCGACGTACCCAAGCGCCGGCAGGCCCTCGTCGTCGCCGACGATGCGGCAGCCCTCGGGGATGCTGCGCGGCGTCTTCACGGTCACCGCCAGCCCGGCCTGGACCGGCAGGTTGTTGCCGGTGGGCGACTGGCTGGCATAGCGCACGTCCCAGCGCCGCTCCGAGGCGCCCAGGGCCGCGAAGGCGTGGGCGCGAAAGGTGCAG
>JAWWBV010000396.1:0-3125 GCA_033720795.1 Halomonas sp.
ACCACCGCCACGCCCTGCTCGGCGAGCCCCAGCTGCCAGCTGAGCAGGGTGGTCACGACCACCGCGATCACCGGCCCCGTGCGGGTCAGCAGGGCGGCGAATCCCGCCGGCAGGCCCATCGCCACGAAGGCGCGCTGGCCGAACTGGCGTATGCCCACCAGGAAGGCCAGGCTGCCCAGGCCCATCAGCAGGGTCGGGCCGTGGGTCTGGCCGAGCTCGCCGGCGAGGCTCGCCACCAGGTCCAGGGCGGTGAAGCCGCTGGCCTCGATGCCGAGCAGGTGGGCCGCCTGGCTGGCGGCGATCAGCACCGCCGAGGCGGAGAGGAAGCCGGCGATCACCGGGTGGCTCAGGAAGTTGGCGAAGAAGCCCAGGCGCAGCAGCCCCATGGCGGTCAGCATCAGCCCCGAGAGCAGCGACAGCACCAGGGCCGCCTGGAGGTACTCCGGCGTGCCCGGCGTGGCCACGCCCGAGAGGGCCGCCCCGGTCATCAGGGCGATGATCGCCACCGGCCCCACGGCCAGGGTGCGGCTGGTGCCGAGCAGCGTATAGGCCAGCAGGGGCAGGATGCTGGCATACAGGCCGACCACCGCCGGCAGCCCCGCCAGCAGGGCATAGGCCAGCGACTGGGGAATCACCATGATGCTGACGATCACGCCGGCCAGCAGATCGGCGCCGGCCAGGCGGCGGGTGTAGTGGGGCAGCCAGGTGAGGATCGGGAGGTAGCGCTTGAGCATCCTGTCACGCCGTGTCGGTGGCTTTGGCGGCGGGCGGGGCCCGCCGGCATGCCGACCAGACTAAACGATATTGGTCTCGAGGTTCAGGCTTGGTTAGCATCGGGTGAATCAGCGATACGCAGTGACACCACGACCGATGACAACGCCCAAGGACACGCCATGAAGCCCGAGACCCTCGCCCTGCACCACGGCTACGCCCCCGATGACCAGCACGCGGTGGCCGTGCCGATCCATCAGACCACCTCGTTCGCCTTCGACAGCGCCCAGCACGCCGCGGACCTCTTCGACCTCAAGGTCGAGGGCAATATCTACTCGCGGATCATGAACCCCACCTGCGCGGTGCTCGAGCAGCGCCTGGCGGCGCTGGAGGGGGGCATCGGGGGCCTGGCCATGGCGTCGGGCATGGCCGCCATCACCGCCTCGATCCAGACCATCGCCGAGGCCGGCGACAACATCGTCTCGATCAGCGAGCTCTATGGCGGCACCTACAACCTCTTCGCGCATACCCTGCCGCGCCAGGGGATCGAGGTGCGCTTCGCCGACAAGGACGATATCGAGGGGCTCGAGGCGCTGATCGATGCGCGCACCAAGGCGGTCTTCTGCGAGAGCGTCGGCAATCCCTCGGGCAGCGTGGTGGACATGGCGGCACTCGCCGAGGCGGCGCATCGCCACGGGGTGCCGGTGATCGTCGACAACACCGTGCCCACGCCCTTCCTGTGGCGTCCCATCGAGCACGGCGCCGACATCGTCATCCACTCGGCCACCAAGTACATCGGCGGTCACGGCACCACCGTGGGCGGGGTGATCATCGACTCCGGCAAGTTCCCCTGGGCCGAGCACGCCGAGCGCTTCCCGCTGCTCAACGAGCCGGACGTCTCCTATCACGGGGTCTGCTACACCCGGGACCTGGGCGAGGCGGCCTTCATCGGCCGGGCGCGGGTGGTGCCGCTGCGCAACATGGGCGCGGCACTTTCCGCCCAGGCCGCCTGGCAGCTGCTGCAGGGGCTCGAGACCCTGGCGCTGCGCATCGAGCGCATCTGCGACAACACCCAGCGCATCGCCGAGTACCTGCAGGGCCACGACGCCGTGACCTGGGTGCAGTACGCCGGGCTCGAGTCCCACAAGGATCACGCCCTGGCCCAGCAGTACATGGAGGGACGCGCCTCGGGCATCCTCAGCTTCGGCATCCATGGCGGTCTCGAGGCCGGCGCCCGCTTCTACGATGCCCTGGGCATGATCCTGCGCCTGGTCAACATCGGCGATGCCAAGACCTGTTCGTCGATCCCCGCGGCCACCACCCACCGCCAGCTCAACGAGCAGGAGCTCAAGGCGGCCGGCGTCACGCCGGACATGGTGCGCCTCTCCATCGGCATCGAGCATGTCGACGACATCATCGCCGACCTGGACCAGGCCCTGGCCGCGGCGGGCTAAGACGCCTCTATCGTCCGCGACGCCGTCTCTCGGGCGGCGCCGTGGGCGCGAGGCCGTGCCCTGAACGATTCTGCGAGGCGCTGACGGCGGCTAGCGCGTCTGGTCGAGACGGCGCTGGCACCAGGCCTGAAATTCTGGAGCAGGCAGGGCAGGGGAGTAATGGAACCCCTGAACCTGATCACAGCCCAGCTGACGCAAGATCTCTTCCTGCTGGGGGGTCTCCACCCCTTCGGCCGTGACCACCAGGTCCAGGGCATGGCCCACATCGATCATGCAGGCCATCAGCTTACGGGCCCGCTCATCCTCTTCCAGATGGGCCACGAAGGCGCGATCGATCTTGAGGCCGGTGATCGGCAGGTGCTGGAGATACTCGAACGATGCGAAGCCGGTGCCGAAATCATCGATGCTCACGCCGATGCCAAGATCACGAAAGTGCTGGAGCGCGCGGCGAGCGGCTTCGACATCGCCGATCAAGGCACTCTCGGTGATCTCCACTTCCAGGCGTTCGGGGCGCATACCGGATTGCCCGGTGAGGTCATGGAGCAGGGTGTGCAGCTGATCGTCGAGGAGATTGTGCACGGACAGGTTGATGCTGACCGTGCCGGCCCCCTTGTCCTGCCGGGCCATGGCGACGGCGGCCTGGACCACGAAGTGGGTGACGGGGCCGATCAGGGAGGTGGTTTCCACCTTGGGCATGAACTGGCCGGGCGGAATCAGGTTTCCATCGTGATCTCGCCACCGGATCAGCCCCTCGCACCCACTGACCTGGCCATCGGTCAGGCGGATCTTGGGCTGATAGTGCACTTCAAACTGGTCCTCGTTCAGGCCGGCTCGTACCTTGGCGATCAGCGTGAGCGACGCCAGGGTGCGCTGATCGAAACTGGGCGAGAAGTGCGTATGGCTACGTCGTAGCCGCATGGCCGCCAGCAAGGCAATGCGCGCCTCACGAAGCAGCGCGCT
>JAWWBV010000397.1:0-3121 GCA_033720795.1 Halomonas sp.
CGGCGAGGGCCGCGCGCCGGTGCGCGAGGGCACCGAGCTCTTCGATGCCGAGGGCGGCCACCTGGGGCGCGTGACCTCGGGCGGCTTCGGCCCCAGCGTCGGTCGGCCGGTGGCCATGGGCTACGTGGCCATCGAGGCCGCGGAGATCGGCACCACCGTCTACGCCGAGGTGCGCGGCAAGCGCCTGCCGATGACGATCAGCAAGATGCCCTTCGTCGCCCCGGGCTACCACCGCGGCTGATCGATCGTTGACGGTTTTATACCGTTATCTATCTTCGACGCCAGTACACGGCCATCCCGACAGGGGTGGCCGTTTTGCATGGGCCATGGGCATTGGCGATAGGGAGTAGAGCAGGAAATAGAAAGCGGCGATCAGCCGGCGCGTCCGCCCGGGGCGGGCGGGTGCACCCAGCGAAAGGTCAGGCTGATGCGCAGGCCTTCGAGGCGGCGCGGCAGCAGCGCGTGCTGCAGGCGGCGCTGCACCCCGGGCCCCATCACGAGCAGGCTGTCATGGGGCAGCCAGGCGTTGAACGCCGGGGCCTCGCGGCGCTTCCAGCGAAAGCGCAGCGGTCGCTCGGTGCCCAGGCTGACCGCCGCGATCAGCGGGTCGACGCCGAGCTCGGGCTCGTCGTCGCTGTGCCAGCCCATGCGCTCCTCCCCGTCGGCGTAGCGATTGAGCAGCACGCTGTTGAAGCGCGCCGGCTGGCCGGCGGCGGCCAGGCGCTCGACCACGGCATCGCGAATGGCCGCGACGGCGGGATGCCAGGCCTCGGGGCAGAAGTCACGCCCCGAATAGCGGTAGCGCGCCTCGGGGCTGCCCATCCAGACCTGATGGCGGGGGATCGGGTGCTCGCGCCCGAAGAGGCGCAGGGTCGGTCGCTGCCAGTCGAGCTCGTGATCGAGCCGCGTCAGCGCCTCGGTGGCGGCGGGCTCGCCGAGCAGGCCGGGGAAGCGCGCCAGGGGCGGCGACTCGAGCAGGGTGTCGCCGGAGGAAGGGGGCACTCGGATCATCGGCTCAGGATGCCATCCCGCCGGGGCGCAGACCAGCGAGACGGGGCTCGCCGGTCCGAGGGCGGGCTCAGCCGAACAGCGCCAGGCCAAGCAGGGCGAAGGCCGTCCCGAGCAGGGCGCCGGCGAGCACGTCGCTCAAGTAGTGAAGCCCCAGCCCCACCCGGGAGATGGCGATCAGCAGCGCGATGGGCACAAGCCACGGCAGCAGCCAGGCGGCGTGCACGGCGGTCAGCTGGCAGAAGAGCACCGCATGCATGGTGTGCCCGCTGGGGAAGCTGTAGCGGTCCCGGGCGGGTTCCCCGCAGCGGATGATCCCGGTGAAGGTGATGAAGGGACGCTCGCGGCACAGGCGCGTCTTGAGTAACCGATAGCAGGCAATGGCCAGCAGGGCGGTGGCGGTGTATGCGACCAGCCGCCGCCAGCCGTTCACCGGGTCGAGCAGCGGCTGGGCCAGGATCAGCCCGACCCACAGCGGCCAGTCGCCCAGCCGGCTGGCCAGGCGCAGCAGCAGCAGCCAGGGCCGGTGGACGTTGCAGCCGACCAGGCGGCGGCAGAGCTGCCACTCGATGAGGTCCAGGCGATCAAACACGGCAGGGGGGAGCGGCTTCATCGTCGATCTCCGGCGGCTGGGTAAGGGTGGCGATGAAGGTGTCGGCGATCGCCGGCCAGCGATACGCCAGGGCGCGCTCGCGCGCCGCCCGCCCCAGCCGGGCATAGCGGGCCGGCTGCTGGCACAGGGCGACCGCCGCCGCCTGGAAGCCGCCGGGGTCGTCGGGCGCGAGACTCAGGCCGTTGTGGTCGTGATCGATCAGCTCGGCGCCGGCGGCGTGGCGAAAGGCCACCACGGCCAGGCCGCTGGCCATGGCCTCGAGCACCACGTTGCCCCAGGTCTCGGAGAGCGAGGGGAAGACGAAGAGATCGGCGCTGGCGTAGTGGCGGATCAGGGCCTCCCGGTCGATGAAGCCGGTGAAGTGCGCCTGGGGCAGCGCGCGCTCCAGGGCGGCGCGCCCCGGACCGTCGCCGACCACCACCAGGCTGAGATCGGGGCGCGCGGCGAGCATCGCGGCGAAGGTGTCGCGCAACAGGGCCAGGTTCTTCTCCGGCGCCAGGCGTCCGACGTAGAGGGCCACCGGCCGGTGGGCATCGCTGCCCCAGGTGGCGCGCAGCGTCGGGTCACGATGCGCGGGAGAGAAACATTCGCCGTCGATGCCGCGCGCCATGACCCGCACGTTGGCGAAGCCCTGCTCAAGGAGCTCACGGGCCTGGGCGTGGGTCGGCACCAGGGTCGCCGCGGTGCGGTTATGGAAGTGGCGCAGACGGCGCAGCACCAGCGGCGCCAGCCAGGGCAGGCCGTAGTCGCGGCAGTAGTGATCGAAGTTGGTGTGCCAGCCGCTGATCACCGGGATGCCCAGCCGGCGGGCGATGCGCAGCGCCGACCAGCCCAGCGGTCCCTGGGTGGCGAGGTAGATCGCCGCCGGTCGCTGTTGGCGCCACAGGCGCTGGAGGGTGCGGCCGGCCGGCAGGCCGACGCGCACCTCGCGATAGCCCGGCAGGGCCAGGCCGCGAACGCGAAGCTCCGCTTCGATGCCCTCGGCGGGCGGCCTGGCAGGCCCCGCGGGGCGCGGACGCACCAGCTGCAGTGCCACACCGCGTCGCTCCAGCTCGGCGCTCAGCCGGCCGAGGGTGTGGGCGACGCCGTTGATATCGGGGGACCAGGTATCGCTGACCAGGCAGATGCGCATGGCGCTCCTCGTGCGGTGGCGGGCCCGACCGGGCCTGACACCGCCGAGGATGGTCGTCGCTCATGACAGGTGCGCGACGCCGAGGTGACGATGGCGTGACGCCCCTCGGCGAGCATCGAACCGCCGGGTCAGCGCAGCACCCGTGCGGGATCGACGGGCTTGCCGCCGTGGCGCATGTCGAAGAGCAGTCGCGGTCCGCCGTCGTGGCGGCCGACCTCGCAGACCGGGGTGCCGCGCGTGACCCGCTCGCCGCTGTCCACCAGCGGCCGCTTGCACAGGGCATAGACGCTCTGCAGGTTGTCGGCATGGTGGACGATCACCACCTGGCCGAGTTGGCGCATGCTGTCGGCGAAGCGCACCTCGCCATC
>JAWWBV010000398.1:0-3119 GCA_033720795.1 Halomonas sp.
CAGCCCGTCCAGTTGCCGGGCGGGGTCACCCTGGTGTTCCACGATGCCGGGCACATTCTCGGCTCGGCCATCGTCGAGCTGGCGGTGCCCTCCGGCGGCCAGACCCGGCGGCTGGTCTTCTCGGGGGATCTCGGCAACCCGAGCTCGGTGCTGATGAAGGAGCCCAAGAAGCTCCATGAGGCGGATCTGGTGCTGATGGAGAGCACCTACGGCGACCGCGACCACCGCCCCCTGGACGAGACCCTGGAGGAGTTCGCCCGGGTGCTGGAGGAGGCTCATGCGGCGGGCGGCAACGTGCTGATTCCCGCCTTCGCCGTGGGGCGCACCCAGGAGATCCTCTACCACCTGAGCGTGCTCTACCACGAGGGTCGGCTGCGCCAGCAGCTGGTGTTTCTCGACAGCCCCATGGCGATCAGGGTCACCGAGCTCTACCACCGCGCCCGCAAGTCCCTGGATCCCGATGACCTCAAGGTGCTCAACGTGGCCGCCAGCGGCGATACCCACCGCTATCTGCCGATCCTGCGCATGACGCGCACGGTGGAGGAGTCGATGGCCATCAATCGCATCCACGGCGGGGCGATCATCATCGCCGGCGCCGGGATGTGCAACGGCGGCCGCATCCTGCACCACTTCCGCTATAACCTCGAGAAGCCCAGTACCCGGCTGGTGATCGTCGGCTTCCAGGCCGGCGGCACCCTGGGGCGCCAGATCGTCGACGGCGCCGAGCGGGTCCGCGTGATGGGCCGGGACCTGGTGGTCAAGGCGCGGGTGCACACCATCGGCGGCTTCTCGGCCCATGCCGGCCAGACCCAGCTGCTGGGCTGGGTCGGCGCCTTCCGCCATCGCCCCCGGGTCTACCTGGTGCACGGCGAGCCCGGCGCCCAGCAGGCGCTCCAGGCGCTCCTTCAGGAGGACGGCATCGAGGCCGAGATTCCCGCCTTCGGGGATCGCATCGAACTATAGTCTCTAGCCCCAAGCCGGCACGGCGGCGGACCGATAACGCCCGGCGTGGGTGCCGGGTTCCTTTATTCTCAAAAAGTATAAATTTATAACTCTATATCGGTTATGATGTGACCATACCGTCAAGCCTCGATGCTACCGGAGGTCACTCATGTCCCCGTCGCCCTCGGCTCGCCCCGTCGTCACCCCCTTCTTCGACGAGCCCACCAGCACCTTCAGCTACGTGGTGCAGGATCCCGGGAGCCGCGCCTGCGCGATCCTCGATTCGGTGCTCGACTTCGACTACGCCGCCGGGCGCACCGACGTGCGCTCCGCCGAGGCGATCATCGCCTTCGTGCGCGAGCGCGGCCTCGAGGTCGAGTGGGTCCTCGAGACCCACGTCCACGCCGACCACCTCTCCGCCGCGCCCTACCTCCACGAGGCGCTGGGCGGCAGGACCGGCATCGGCGCCAACATCACCGTGGTGCAGGAGGTCTTCGGCAAGGCCTTCAACGCCGGCACCGAGTTCGCCCGCGACGGCAGCCAGTTCGACCGCCTCTTCGAGGAGGGCGACACCTTCGCCATCGGCGGGCTCAAGGCGCGGGTGCTGCACACGCCCGGCCACACCCCGGCCTGCCTGACCTACGTGATCGGCGACGCCGCCTTCGTCGGCGACACCCTCTTCATGCCCGACTACGGCACCGCCCGCTGCGACTTCCCGGGCGGCGATGCGCGGGCTCTCTATCGCTCCATCCAGAAGGTGCTGGCCCTGCCGGGCAAGACCCGGCTGTTCCTCTGCCACGACTACCGGACCCCGGACCGCGAGGCGTACCAGCACGAGACCAGCGTGGCCGAGCAGCGCGCCCACAACGTGCACGTCCACGAGGGCGTCGGCGAGGAGGCGTTCGTGAAGATGCGCACCGAGCGCGACGCCACCCTCGGCATGCCGCGGCTGATCCTGCCCTCGGTGCAGGTCAACATGCGTGCCGGGGAGATGCCGCCGGCCGAGGAGAACGGCCAGGTCTACCTCAAGGTGCCGATCAACCGGTTCTGATCCCCGTCGTCCCAGGCCCGAACGCAAGAGGAGCATGTCCATGCAGATCCGTGAACTCGAACCCGGCGTCGCCATCGCCGATGCCGTGACCCCCGCCGATCTCGACGAGGTCGCCCGCCGCGGCTTTCGCGCGGTGATCTGTCATCGCCGGCCCGGCGAGGCCGAGGATCACCCCGACGACCGCGCCCTGCGCGAGCGGGCCGCCACCCTCGGCCTCGAGTGGCGCGCCATTCCGGTGGCACCGGGTGACTACGGCGAGGCCGACATCGCGGCCGTCGGACAGGCCCTGGACGAGCTGCCCACCCCGATCCTGGCCTTCTG
The DNA here is from genome assembly GCA_033720795.1 of Halomonas sp. GTDB lineage: Bacteria > Pseudomonadota > Gammaproteobacteria > Pseudomonadales > Halomonadaceae > Halomonas. Next base: position 2,315 of record JAWWBV010000398.1, read on the forward strand.
CAAGACCGGCAAGCGCGCCGTCCACCTCTGGGCCGAGGCCCGCAGCCGCGAGGCCGGCTGCAGCATCCCGGCGCTCATGGCGGCGGCCCGGGCCGCCGGGCACGACCTGGAGGAGCGCCGCGCGAACCTGGAAGCCGCGGCCGGGGCGCGCTGAGCGATGGGGCTCGCGCGCGTCCTGCCGATCCTGCGCTGGCTGCCGGACTACGGCCGCGGCGCGCTCGCGAGCGACCTGCTGGCGGCGGTGATCGTGACGCTGATGCTGGTGCCCCAGGCGCTGGCCTACGCCCTGCTGGCGGGGCTGCCCCCGGAGGTGGGGCTCTACGCCAGCATGCTGCCGCTGCTGCTCTACGCGCTCTTCGGCACCAGCGCCACCCTGGCGGTGGGGCCGGTGGCGGTGGCCTCGCTGATGACCGCCTCGGCGCTCTCTGGCATCGCGGCGCCCGGCAGCGCCGAGTACGTCGCCGCCGCCCTGGTGCTGGCCGCGCTCTCCGGGCTGGTGCTGGTGGGCATGGGCCTCTTGCGCCTGGGGTTTCTGGCCAACTTCCTGAGCCACCCGGTGATCTCGGGCTTCGTCACCGCCTCGGGCATCCTGATCGCCGCCAGCCAGCTGCGCCACCTGCTGGGGGTGGAGGCGTCCGGGCATAACTTGCTGGAGATGGGCGCGGCGCTGATCGCCGGGCTCGAGCATGTCCACCTCACCACCCTGGCGATCGGGCTGGGCGTCTGGGCGTATCTGGTAGGATGCCGGCGCTATCTCGCGGGCGGGCTCGCCCGCCTGGGGCTGTCGCAGGGGGCCGCGGCGCTG
>JAWWBV010000399.1:0-3103 GCA_033720795.1 Halomonas sp.
ACTCGCTGGTGCTGGCCAACCACATGATCCGGGCCCGCGACCTCTCCCGGACCCTCGCCGAGCAGCTGGCGGCGGCGATCCCGGCCGATGGTGGGTCGGGCGCCGGGACACCGGTCGAGGGAGAGGGCGCCGCCGATAGTGGTGCCGTGCCTCCCGTCGAGCCGTCCGCCGGTGAGCCGGCGTCCGACGCCGCCGCGGAGGCGGAGACGTCCGCCAGCGAGTCCGACGCAGCCGCCGCAGCCGAGGCGGGATCGGCGGCGGAAGCCGACGGCGAGGCGATGGCCGGTGATCAGGCCGAGCCCGAGGTCGCCGACGGGTCTGGCGATGAGAGCGAGCCGACGGGCGAGGCGGCCGGCGAGGGCGCTGGCGAGCCCGAGAGCGAGCTCGAGGATGCACCGGCCTCCGAGGACTCGCCGTCAGACGCGACGGATGGGGACGAGGTGGCTGACGACGACTCGGCCGGCGAGGCGCCGCAGCAGTAGGGCGCCGCCACAACCCGCCAACGAAGACGGGCCGCCCCTTGGGGCGGCCCGTTCCGTTCGGCGGCGCTGACGCGGCCAGGCATGATGCGCTCTGGCGATCAGGCCTTGTCGTGGGCGGCCACGGCCTTCTCGATGGCCTTGCAGGCGGCCTCGGAGCCTTCCCAGGACTCCACCTTGACCCACTTGCCCTTCTCGAGATCCTTGTAGTTCTCGAAGAAGTGGGCGATCTGCTGGCGCAGCAGCTCGGGCAGGTCGGTCACTTCCTGGACGTCGTCGTAGAGGCTGGAGAGCTTGGGGTGGGGCACGCAGACCAGCTTGGCGTCCTCACCGGCCTCGTCGGTCATGTTGAGGATGCCCACCGGGCGCGCGCGGATCACGGCGCCGGGCTGGACCGGGTAGGGGGTGACCACCAGCGCATCCAGGGCGTCACCGTCGTCGGCCAGGGTGTGCGGGATGAAGCCGTAGTTGGCCGGGTAGAACATCGGGGTGGCCATGAAGCGATCGACCAGCAGGGCGCCCATGTCCTTGTCGATCTCGTACTTGATCGGCGCGTGGTTGGCCGGGATCTCGATCGCCACGTAGATGTCGTTGGGAAGATCCTTGCCGGCGGGGATGTTGTCGAAGTTCATCGTCGCTTCCTTGGGTTGGCAATGCTAATGCGGGGCGAATCGTAATGGCGGAAAAAATCCGCCGAATTATACGAAGCCGAGGCGGTGATTACCAATCGGCCATAGGTGGCATGCCGCTTCCTCCGTCGATGGGCCAGGCGCGGAAGCAGGGTGTATCATGGCTCCCCGATGGAAGGCGTCGGCCACCGGCCGGCGGAGCGCGTCGTTTGCGAGGAGAACGCCTTGACCCCCCTGCACCTGTCGCTGAGTTACGGCCAGGCCTTCGTGGCGCCCGATCGGCGTCGACATCGCAGCTCGATGTCGGTGCAACTGCCCGAGCCGCCCCTGCTCTCGGCCAAGGGCGCCTGTGCCCTGATCAGCGACTCCACCTCGCGCAACAACCTGGCCAAGCAGGCCGGCGATCTCAGCGTCAAGGGATTCCTGGCCGACTACTTCTCCACGCCGGATCACTGGGACGTCAAGGCGTCGGCGACTCGGGTGCTGCGGGCGCTGAACACCTGGTGCTTCAGCCAGAACCACCGCATCTCGGACGGCAGCTACGTCTCCTCGCTCTCCGCCATGGTCTTCCGCGGGCGGGAGGCGCACCTCTTTCACATGGGCGATACCGCGGTGTTCCGCCTGCGCGGCGCCGAGTTCGAGCAGCTCTCCCGGGATCACGTCACCGACCTGGGCGGCTACCGCTACCCCTCGCGAGCGATGGGCATGGACAGCAGCCTGGAGATCGATTACGCCAGCCTGCCTCTCAAGCAGGGCGACATCTTCCTGTTCACCACCCAGTCGGTGCAGGGCACCCTGATGCCCTCGGACTACGTGCGCCTAATTCGCGAGGATGCCAGCGACCTGGATGCCGCCTGCGAGCGGCTCGCCGCCGCGGCCCGCGAGCGGGCCCAGGAACGCGGCTACGGCAGCGACCAGTTCTGCTTCCAGCTGGTGCGCATCGACGGCCTGCCCGACGCCTCGGAGGAGCAGCCGGGCCGGGTCTACGGCGACCTGCCGATTCCCCCGGAGCTGGCCCCGGGCGAGCGTCTCGACGGTCTCGAGGTGCTGTCGGTGCTGTCGCGCACCGCCCAGTCGCGGGTCTATCACGTGCGCGACGTGCACAGCGGGCGCGAGATGGTGATGAAGGCGCCGAGTCCCGAACTCTCCAGCCGCAACGCCTACCTGGAGCATTTCCTGCTGCAGCAGTGGGTGGTGGAGCGCGTTACCTCCCCCTTCGTGGTGCGGATCATGGAGTCCTCGCGCCCGCGGCGCTACCTCTACTACCTGATGGCGCACGTGCGGGGCAGCACCCTGACCGACTGGGCCCGCCAGCACCCCCAGGCGAGTCTCGAGCAGCGCCTGGACATCGCCAACCAGCTGGGCAAGGCGGTGCAGGCGCTGCACCACCGCGACCTGCTGCACCAGCGCATCCATCCCGACAACGTGCTCATCGACGGGCATGGCCAGGTGGTGCTGGCCGACTTCAGCGCCTGCCACCTGCGCGACGTGGATGGCCATCGTCGCTCCCGGGGCCTGGTGCGCCAGCTCGGGCTCACCGAGCACAGCGCCCCGGAGTATGCGCTGGACGATCAGGTCGGGCGGCGCAGCGACCAGTATTCGCTGGCCTCGACCATCTACTGGCTGTTGACCGGCGAGCTGCCCTACGCCCTGGCACCCCACCGGCTGCGCAGCCATACCGACCTCGAGCAGCTGGCCTACCGCAGCGCCCGCACCCTCAACCCCGAGGTGCCGATCGCCCTGGACGATGCCCTGCGCCGCGCCCTGGATCCCCAGCGCGCGCTGCGCTTCCGGCGCATGTCGGAGTTTCGCCGTGCCCTGCGACCGCCCCGCGAGGCGGGGAGTGGCGGGCGAGGCCCGGGCGAGCGAGCGAGCTTCTGGCAGGGGGTGGCGGGGATCCTGCTGCTGCTGCTGGTGCTCTCCTGGCTGCTGCGGTAGTCCTGCTGCAAGGGGCAAGGGGCAAGGGGCAAGCAGCCAAGCAGCCAAGCAGCCAAG
>JAWWBV010000400.1:0-3094 GCA_033720795.1 Halomonas sp.
CCGTCGGAGAGGGCGACGCCCGCCCGCTCCAGCAGCAGGCGCTGGGGAGAGGCCTCGAGCCCCTGCAGGGCGGGAGCCTCGCGCAGGTCCAGCCAGGCCAGGTAGGTGGACTCGGGCACACTCAGGCTCACCCCCGGCCAGTGCGCCACCCGCTCGACCAGCCGCCGGCGATGGTCGCGCAGGGTCTCGAGCAGCGCCCGGCGCCAGGCGTCGCCGTGGCGATAGGCCGCCTCGGCGGCCACCAGCCCGAGGACGTTACCGTCCGGCTGCAGGCCCTTGGCCACCGCGGCGAAGCGCCGGCGCAGCTCGTCGTCGGAAATCACCGCGCAGGCCGTGGTGAGCCCCGCCAGGTTGAAGGTCTTGGAAGGCGCCCAGAGGGTCAGGGTACGCGAGGCCAGTCCTGGGAAGGCGGCGGCCAGGGGCAGATGGCGGGCCCCCTCGTCGAGCAGCAGGTCGCAGTGCAGCTCGTCGGAGACCACCAGCAGGTCGTGGCGCTCGACCAGCGCGGCGAGCCCCGCCAGTTCCTGCGTCGTCCAGACGCGTCCGGTGGGATTATGGGGCTGGCACCACAGCAGCAGCCGGGTCTCGGGGGTGATCGCCGCCTCCAGCGCCTCGAGGTCGAGCCGCCAGGGCTCGCCGGGCGCCGCCGGCGCCTGCAGCGCCGCCTGCTGGGGCAGGCGGCCGGTACGCTCGGCGACGTGCAGGAAGGGCGAGTAGATGGGCGTGACCGTGAGCACCCCATCCCCCGGCTCGGTGAGCGCCAGGCTCGCCAGGTGCAGGGCCGGCACCACGCCCGGTAGCCACAGCTGCCAGGCCGGGTCGATGGTCCAGCCGTAGTGCTCGGCGCTCCAGTCGCAGAGCGCCTGCCTCAGGCTCTCGGGGACCTGGCCGTAGCCGAAGACGCCGTGGGCGACCCGCGCCTGCAGCGCCTCGATGACCGCCGGCGGCGAGGTGAAGTCCATGTCGGCGACCCACAGCGGCAGCACGTCCTCGCCGTAGCGATGCCACTTCTGCGAGGGCCAGTCACCCTCCGATGGGTGGCGCCGCTCGACGGGCGTGGCAAAATCGAATTCCATGTGCAGTTCCCGCTCCCAGAAGGCCCACAAGATGACCAAGACCATGCCGCAAGACGGCTTCTATGCCAAGGTGCGCCGCGGCCTGCCCGACCTGGTCGCCCAGTGGCTGACCCTCGGCCAGGGCGATGCCGATCGCCTGGCGCTGCTGCTCGCCGAGACCGCCCGGGTGACCCGAATCGGCCTGCCGGAGGAGACCCCCAGCGGCGAGACCCTCGCCGCCTGGAGCCGCCCGGACGGCGAGGAGCCGCCGCTGTGGGCGGCGCGCACCGCCACCTTCCTGCTGGTGCAGATGCCCGCCCGCCCCGTGCCGACCAGCGACGACGAGGCCTGCGCCTGGGCCTACTGCTGGCTGCGCAACCGCGATGTCGAGAGTGTCGAGGCGGCCGAACAAGCGCTGCCCGAGCACCTGCGCGAGCCGCTGGCCGCCGCGCTGCGGGCCGCCTGGACCGACCTCAAGGGGCTGCGCCTGGTCTGAGCCTGAGTGCAACGCCCTGCCCCGCTAGCCGCGGCGGGGGCGAGAGTTCATGACCGGCCATGGCGCGCCTCCTCGACGACTCGTCTTACCCTGATCACAAGGACCCAGATACGATATGGACGTTCCCTTCTCCTGGCAGCTGGCCAAGCTGGCGGTCTCCATCGGCGTGGTGCTCGGCCTCTCGATGGTCGCCGAGCGCGTCAGCACCCGCGTGGCCGGCCTGCTCTCCGGCTACCCGCTGGGCACCGCCATCGCCCTGTTCTTCATCGGCCTGGAGATCTCGCCGGCCTTCGCCACCCAGAGCGCCGTGCACACCCTGGCCGGCTTCAGCGCCACCCTGGCGCTGGGCGGCGGCTACCTGCTGTGCGCCCGGCGCGATGGCCTGCCTGGCGTGCTCGCCGGCAGCGCGGGTGGCTTCATCGCCTGGCTGGCGGTGAGCCTGCTGCTGACCCAGGTGGAGTTCACGCGGCTGACCGGCACCCTCACCACCCTGGCGGCGATCGCACTGTTCCTCCGCCTCTACCGGCGTGTCCCGGACACCGCGGCCGGCCCCCGGGGCGGCTTCAGCTGGGCGGCGCTCGGCCTGCGGGCCGCCCTGGCGGCCGGCATCATCTTCCTGATCACCGGCCTCGCCCACGTGATGCCGGCCGCCTGGGCCGGGGTCATGGCCGCCTTCCCGGTGACCATGTACCCCTTCCTGGTGATCCTGCACCTGACCCACGGCGCCGCACCGGTGGCCACGGTGATCAAGCACTACCCGGCCGGGCTCGGCTCGCTGCTGAGCTACGCGCTCTGCGTCTCTTACACCTACGAGCGCTTCGGGCTGCTGGCGGGCACCCTGGCCGGCTTCGTCGTCGCCACCGCCTGGCTGCTGGCCTGGACGCGCCTGCAAGGCTGGCTCGCCTCGCGTCGGAAGACCCGGCAGCCCCGCGCCAGCACTTGACCGAGCGCTTGCTCGGGGCAAAGCTGTCCCCTTCGAGACGCTCACGAGGAAACCGCCGATGTTCGTTCGCACCGTCGAACCCGCCTTCTACGACACCGATGCCCTGGGTCACGTCAACAACACGCGACTGCCGGCCTGGTTCGAGCTGGCCCGCAACGACCTCTTCCGGCTCTTCACGCCGGACCTGGACCCGCGCAAGTGGCGGCTGATCATGGCGCGCATGGAGGTCGACTACCGGGCCGAGCTGCAGTACGGCCGCGAGATCGAGATCCGCACCTACGTCTCGCGGCTCGGCAACAGCTCCTTCACCGTGAGCCAGGAGGCCCGACAGGACGGGAAGCTGACCAACCTCGGCCATACCGTGATGGTGCATTTCGATCACGCGACCAAGCAGGCGGTACCCATCGAGGGCGCGCTGCGCGAGGCCCTGGAGGCCCATCGCCAAGAGGAGCCGGCAGACGCATGACCCCGGCCGTGAAGACGCTGGAGAAGGCCGGCGTGCCCTTCCAGCTCGACAGCTACGCGCACGACCCGCGCACCCCCGTCTACGGCGAGGAGGCCGCCCGGGCCCTGGGCCTGCCGGCCGACGAGGTCTACAAG
>JAWWBV010000401.1:0-3083 GCA_033720795.1 Halomonas sp.
CGCCCGTCCGGCGAGACGCGGCTGGTGCCGGCGGAGGAGGGCCTGCTCGTGGAGGTGACGGCGCCGGTGCTGTCCCGGGAGGGCAAGCTCCTCGGCACCGATCTGCTCTATTTCGGCTCCCAGGGCATCGCCGGCCTGCTCAACGACGCCAGTCGCTTCGGTGAGGGGGCGCGGCAGTGGCTGCTGGCCCCTCCCGGCCAGGCGCTGTTGGCGGCGGATCCCCAGGGCGAGCTGGTCCCGGCCGAGCCCCACGGGAGGCTCGCCGGGCGCTTGCGCGAGGCGCTGGCGAGCGATCAGGCAGAGCTGTCCCGCGACGGCAAGGGCACGCAGGCGGCCGTGCTGGTGCAGGTGCCGCTGGCCACGCCTGACTGGGCGCTGATGGTGCAGATTCCTGCCCGCAGCTTCTACGGCGTGGTCTATCACGAGCTGCTCTGGCCGGTCATCATGGTGCTGCTGCTGATGGGGCTGGGGGCGTTGGCCACGGCACGGGTGATCAGTCCGTTGCTGACCCACATCACCGATCAGGCCAGTCGCCTGAGGCGCTCGGCCAACTTCGACTCGCTGACCGGCCTGCCCAACCGTACCCACCTCAATCAGCGCCTCGCCCTGGCGCTGGAGCGCGCCGAGGAGGACGATAGCGCCCTGGCGGTGCTGTTCCTCGACCTGGACCATTTCAAGGACATCAACGACAGCCTGGGCCATCCGCTGGGCGATCGGCTGTTGCAGGCGGTCGGTCGGCGCCTGGGGCGGGCCGTGCGAGACGAGGATTCTCTGGGACGCCTGGGGGGGGACGAGTTTGTGCTGGTGCTGGAGCGCCTGCATGAATCCGCCGATGCCGGTCGGGTGGCACAGAAGCTGATCGATGCCCTGCTGCAGCCGTTCCATCTCGGGCAGCACGAGATCTTCATCGGCGCCTCCATCGGGATCAGTGTCTATCCCGGCGATGGGCGCAGCGCCGGCGAACTGATCCAGCGGGCCGATACCGCCATGTACGGGGCCAAGGCGCTCAAGCGCAACACCTGGATGTTCTTCATGCCGGAACTGGCCGAGGCCAGCCGCGAACGCTTCATCATGGATACCGGCCTGCGCCGAGCCCTGGATCGTCAGGAACTGGTCCTGCACTACCAGCCCCAGGCGCGGGTGGAGGACAGCCGGGTGTTCGGCGCCGAGGCGCTGGTGCGCTGGACGACCCCGGAGGGCGAGGTGATCGGGCCGGGGCGCTTCATCGCCCTGGCGGAAGAAGCCGGGCTGATCCACCTCCTCGGCCGCTGGGTGCTGGGCGAGGCCTGTCGCCAGGCCCGCGAGTGGGAACTGGCCGGGCTGCCCTTGCGCGTCGCGGTCAACCTGTCGGGGCTGCAGGTGGTCCAGGGGGACATCGTCGGCGACGTGCGTGACGCCCTCGAACAGAGCGGACTGTCCCCTTCGCGGCTGGAGCTGGAGATCACCGAGGGGTTCGTGATCGGCCATGCCGACGAGGGCCTGGAGCGGCTGAACGGGCTGCGTCGCCTCGGCGTCGAGCTGGCCGTGGATGATTTCGGTACCGGCTACTCGTCGCTCTCCTATCTCACGCGCCTGCCGGTGCAGTGCCTGAAGGTCGATCGTTCCTTCATCACCGACGTGCCCGGCGACCCCGACGACGAGACGATCGTCGCCGCCATCCTGTCGATCGCCGAACGCCTGGGGCTCGACGTCATCGCCGAGGGCGTGGAGAACGCCACCCAGCTCGACTTCCTGCGCTCGCTGGGCTGTCCCGCCTATCAGGGCGACTACCTGAGCCCGCCGCTGACGGCCGCCGAGTTCGCCCAGCGCTGGGGAACGGGAGGCCTGGCACGGGAGGCCTGAATCCGCGCCGCTTTCCGCCGGGCGCCCCGGTCGATAGAATGACCGTTTGCCGTCGCGCATCGGAGGCGGCCCGCCGGGCCCGCCGATCGCCGACGCCCCTTCACCCAGCTGCTGTTCGCTTTACCGCAAGGATCCCGCGCTGCATGAGCTATCAGGTTCTGGCCCGCAAGTGGCGACCGCGTACCTTTCATGAACTGGTCGGCCAGGAGCATGTCCAGCGCGCGCTGGTCAATGCCCTGGATCAGGGCCGGCTGCACCACGCCTATCTGTTCACCGGCACCCGCGGCGTGGGCAAGACCACCCTGGCGCGGATCCTGGCCAAGTGCCTGAACTGCACGGCGGGAGGCCGGGGGGACGAGGGCGTGACCTCCACCCCCTGCGGCGAGTGCGACAGCTGCCGCTCCATCGACGAGGGGCGCTTCGTCGACCTGATCGAGGTCGACGCCGCCTCCCGCACCAAGGTCGAGGACACCCGCGAGCTGCTCGACAACGTGCAGTACGCGCCGACCCAGGGGCGCTACAAGGTGTACCTCATCGACGAGGTGCACATGCTCTCCACCAGCAGCTTCAACGCGCTGCTCAAGACCCTGGAAGAGCCGCCGCCCCACGTGAAGTTCCTGCTGGCGACCACCGACCCGCAGAAGCTGCCGCCCACGGTGCTGTCGCGCTGCCTGCAGTTCACCCTCAAGCACATGGCGCCGGAGCGCATCGTCGGGCACCTGGCCACGGTGCTCGAGGCCGAGCGGGTGAGCTTCGAGGAGAGCGCCCTGTGGCTGCTCGGCAAGGCCGCCGAGGGCTCCATGCGCGACGCCATGAGCCTCACCGACCAGGCCATCGCCTTCGGCCAGGGCGAGGTGCGCCACGCCGACGTGGCGGCCATGCTCGGCACCCTCGACCATCGCCACGTGCTGGCGCTGGTCGAGGCGCTGGCCGAGGTGGATGCCGCCCGGCTGCTCGGCGAGGTGGCCGCCCTGGCCGAGCAGGGCCCGGACTTCGCCGCGGTGCTCGATGACATCACCGGCGTGCTGCACCGCCTGGCCATCGCCCAGATGGTGCCCGACGCCGTGGACAACGGCCACGGCGATCGCGACGCCCTGCTTGAGCTGGCCGCGCGCTTCACCGCCGAGGACATCCAGCTCTTCTACCAGATCGGCATCCAGGGCCGCGGCGACATGGAGCATGCCCCGGACCTGCGCACCGCGCTGGAGATGACCCTGCTGCGGATGCTGGCGTTCCGCCCC